>CAZUCH010000159.1:0-7167 GCA_964619045.1 uncultured Planctomycetales bacterium
GATCACCATGAATTCGCCGTCATCGAGAGTACCCGACGGGAGCGGCCACTTATTTGGAATGCCGACATCATCCGTAAGGTGGAGACCTGACAGGCTCACGGCGCCCGGGCCCTGGTTATAGATTTCAACCCAGGGGTCGTAGTCTCCGGCACCATCCTGAATCGTTTCTGTATTGACCGACATCAGCTCATTCAGGCGAAGATCCGCCGGCTCGGCATAGGTGTCCAACTCCGGATCGAGGTAGGCCGCCCGCTGTTGCACAAAGTACCGCAGACCATAGATCACGCCACCGGGACCGCCCTCGTAGATGTTGCTGTACAGGTTGGTCTCGAACTGCGAGTTTGTGTACTGCTTGTTCGAATCGGCGTAGACATCGGCTCGGATGATGTCGGCCAATTCGTCGATGCGCTGTTGCATCGTCGTGATGTCGAAGCCCTCGCGGAGCATCCGGGCCAGGTCGCGCAGGTACGTCTTGTTGTAGGAATCCACCGCCCACAGATTCTCCATCAGCGGCCGGGGCTGCGGTTCCTGCGGGGGTGGTCCCATAGCCACGGGGAGCCAGAAGGGATCCATAAGCAGCGGGTCATCCCCGGGAGCCACGCCCATGAGAAAACGTCCGAACGCTTCGTTCGTGTCCCAGTGGATATGTGTGATGAGCCCAGTATCGTCTCGGTCGTAGAGGTAGTAGTTGTGCGCCGCTGAATTGTACGAGTCAAGGTTGACGAACAGGTTGTTCAACGCCAGCGCCAACAGAGCGCTGTCCACATCAAAGACCGGTTCGAGCGCGGCCGGCAACTCTACCGCCGCGGTGTTGTTGAGGACGTCGATGAACTCGATGAGTTGCGAGTAGTCGTCCCCTTCCTCGTTGGTCTTCAATTGGTAATGCTCGTGATAGACTTCCGGGTCAGAGCCGAGCCAAGTCAGGTCCGAACCAAAGTCGCTCTGGGGGCCGCTGAGGTCATCACTCGCGGCGGCCTTGAACAGATTGCCGTCTTCGTCGTCGCCGAACTGGCGCTGGCAAAACGTCTTGTCTATCTGATCGACGGCCAGATAAAGCCCCCAGTAAACGTCGTTGACATACAGTCGCGTATGAACGGCTCGGATTGAAGGCACGTACTGTCCCGCGAAATCGAGGAACAGCTTCGCACGCAACATCGTCGGATCTTTGAAGCCGTTGTTGAGATTGAGCTTCTTGAGGCCCAGGAATGTCAGCTCATCGTTCTCCTCGTCATACTCATTGATGTCGATCTTGAACGACTTCTTAACGCCGGGGATGCCAAACGAGGAATTGCCCTTGAATCGAATACCGACCGGGTCGAGAACGATATCGCCATACTCAAAACGCCCCGGGAAGTACGGATCATCCGGATCGTTGGCGTGGCTGTTGTAGAGCACGCTGTACCAGTTGGGATTGTCGAAGTAGAGCCGAATCTCGTGGACGTAGCTGTCGTCGAAGAAGGCGTCGGCCTCGTCGGCCCACGCCACGGCCACTGGCGCCACGATGGCCGCCGTCAACACGGCAACTACGCTCACGGCAAATGTGCATCTCATTATGGTTCCTCTCCGGTCAGGTTGCGCTCAGCCTCGCTCCACGGGAGACATCTCTTCCAAAACATACGAGCGCACGGTCCCATTATTCGCGATTGGACGCACCAGCCCAGGTAATAAGTCCGTAGTGCGCCCCTCGAGCGCGCGCCATGAACGGTAGCCGCCAGGCGTAACTGCACGTGCGGCCAGAGGTTATGGCCCGCCCCTACGCCGCGTCGATCAGTGCCAGCTTCTCGCCGAACATGCGCTTGAGCGCCGGCAGCAGCGGAACGTGCTCGGGGCCGGACAGGTTGGGGTCATGTGCGATGATCTCAAACGCGTCGCGGCGGGCCTGCTCCAGCAGCGCGAAGTCGTCAACGATGCTGGCCACCTGTAGCTCGGGCAGGCCGTGCTGACGTGTGCCGAAGAGCTGGCCGGGGCCGCGCTGCCGCAGGTCGGCCTCGGCGATCTCGAATCCGTCCGTCGTGCGGGCCAGCACTGATAGCCGCTCGACCGCCTTCTCGCCGCGACCGTGGGCGATCAGGACACACAGACTATCCTGGCTGCCGCGTCCGACACGACCACGGAGTTGGTGCAACTGCGAAAGGCCGTAGCGCTCGGCGTGCTCAATGACCATCACGGTGGCGTTGGCCACATCCACGCCGACCTCGACCACCGTGGTCGCCACCACTGCGTGCAGGTCGCCGGCGGCGAAAGCCTCGATGGTGGCCTGCTTCTCGGCCTGGGGCAGGGAACCGTGCAGCAGACCGACGCGCAATCCGCTCCATGGGCCGCTGGTGAGACGCTCATGGGCTTGCGCGACGGACATCAGCGCGGCGCTCTTGCCGGCGTTCGCCGTGGGACGCCCATCTCCCGGCTCGGGCGTCTCATCATCACCCTTCCCGATCACGGGGCATACGACGTAGGCCTGCTCGCCGACCTCTAGTCGCCCCCGAACGTACTTCATTACGGTCGGCCACTGCTGACGAGTCACGAGTTTCGTGACAATCTGGCCGCGGCCGGGTGGGGAATGCTCGATCACCGAGGCGTCCAGGTCGCCGAAGACCGTCATCGCCAACGTGCGCGGGATTGGCGTGGCGGTCATGACCAGATAGTGCGGCATAAGGCCCTTGGTGCGGAACTGGTGCCGCTGGACGACGCCGAACTTGTGCTGCTCATCCACGACGACGACGGCCAGCTCATTGAAGGCCACGTCCTTCTGGATCAGGGCCTGGGTGCCGACGACCAGATCGACCTCACCCGCCTCGATCGCGGCCAGCGTTTCCGAGCGTTGCTTGCGCCCCAGCTTGCCGCGCAGCATGACGTGCCGCACCCGGCTGCCGGCCAGATAATGCTCGATGTTGCGAAAGTGCTGTTGAGCGAGGATCTCGGTAGGGGCCATGATCGCGGCCTGCCGACCGTTGGCGATGGCCGCCAGACAGGCGTAGAGCGCGACGACCGTCTTGCCGCTACCGACGTCGCCCTGCAAAAGGCGCGTCATCGGCTGACCGCTGCGCAGGTCACGTACAATCTCACCGACGACCTTGTCCTGCGACGGCGTTAGCTGAAATGGGAACCTGGCCCGGATACGCGCGTCGACCTCGGGCGTCACATGCAGCTTCTGCCCGCGTTGCAGGGCTTGGCGATTGCGCCGGCGCAACGCCATGGCCAACTCCAGCAGCAGGAACTCCTCATAGGCCAAACGCCTACGGGCCACGGTCAGCGCCTTGTCATTCGGCGGGCAGTGCATGTCACGGACGGCCTGCTCGCGCCCCGGCAGCGCGTGCTTGTCGAGCAATGAACGCGGGATGACCTCCTCGACCGGCAATCGCCCCGCCGCCAGTACGGCACTCACCACGCGTCGAATCACCGGCGACTTGATCTGGGCGTTGCCGCGGTACACCCCAACTCGCCGAGAGCCGCCGCCGGGCGACATTATGACGGCTTTCGGGTCGAAGACCTGCACGCGCGGCTGAATCAGCTCTGGACAACCGTCGTAGAGGCGCATGCGGCCCGTGGCGACGACGTTGGCGCCGACATGCAAGCCCTTGACGCCGTACTGTTGATTGAACCACCTCAGGATACAGGTACCGGTGCCGTCGTCGATTTCGCAGCGCAGGGTTGGTCGCCGCCCGCCGATGTGTACGACTTCGCCGCGCACCGTGGCGGTTATGTTGGGTTTGAGGTCTTCGATCGCGATCTCGCCGCTATCGAGTTCATGGCGAAATGGGTAGTAGGCGAGCAAGTCGTCGACGGTTCGAATGCCGATTTCGGCGAACCACTCGGCGCGGCGTGGGCCGACGCCCTTGACATACTGAATCGGACTGTCGCCGCGCAGTGCGGGCATGTAGTTTGGCGTTCTCTGTTGGCGTGTTCGCTGCTACGGAATAATCAGCTTGGTCCCGATCTTGAGCTTATCGGGGTTCGGGACGCGTGCGCGATTGGCCTCCCAGATGGACTTCCACTTGCTCTGTTTGCTGTAGTAGTGCCGCGCGAGCGAGTAGAGCGTGTCACCCTTCCGGACGACATGTGTGCGTGGTCCGGTGGGCTCCTCGCTGGCAATCAACGTCTCCTCGCGCACGACCGGGGCGGGCGGCCGCGCGATCACCGGATCGGCCGGGACAACCGGCGCCCTGATCGGCTCCGGGCGGCTGACGAGGGGATCGGAGGCGTACGGGTCGGACGCGTACGGATCAGTCTCGTACTGCGTGGACTCCGACGCCGTGTCCATTCGCTCCAGCGGCTGATATGCCTCGGATTCCTGCGCCGTCACTGTGGCGCTGTTCTTCTGACAACCCGTCAAGGCCAATATGGCCAACGCTGCTATTCCCACGTACAAACGGCTCATGACAGACCTCCTTGTGCCAGGCCCCGTGCCTATGTCAGCACGCATCACACCAGAACAGCGGGGCTTTGTAAAGCCATACCAGACGGCCGGTCGGAATCAGCCCCCCAGCGGCGTCTCAATCAGCGAGTCGTCATCCGCCGACATGTGGATCGTGATCGCACCCGCCGCGCCGGTCATCACGACCCGGCAGTCGGGGCCCAGCGTGTCGGCGACCATGGCCCGCAGCTTCGGCCGGGGAGTCGCGGTCGAGACGACGACAACGCGCGGTGCCACAGCTCTGTAGAAAGCAGCCGTCTCGTCGACCACCGCCCCGTGGTGCGGCGCGACGAGCACATCCGCCGCCAAATCGACCCGTCCGGCGCGACGCTCCGCCAACAATGCCGCCAGCGCCGCGTCCTCGATGTCGCCGGTCAGCAGGACCGACCGACCGCCAACAGCGAAACGTACGACCAGCGAACGATCATTGGCCGGCCACGACTCGTCCAGATCGTCCGGCGGCCAGAGAACCTCGAACGTGGCCTCATCAAGCGGAAACCGGTCACCCGCGCGAAGCACGCCCGGCTCACAACTGCCGACCGGCAGCTCATCGATCAGTCGGCCCACCGGCCCTTCGCGCGTGCCACGCTCGACGAAATACGGGTTGCTCGACCACTCGGCAACGGAGATCGTTCGCAGCAGCGTCGGCAGCCCGCTGTAATGATCGAAATTGGCGTGCGAGATGAGCACCCGTTCGACACGGCGCACACCCAGCGACCGCAGAGCCCGAGCCGCGGTCTGGCCGGCATCGAAGTTGGCAATCGTGCCTGAATCACAGACCACACCGCGGCGCCGGGGCGTCGTTATGACGGTCGCCGAGCCGTTGCCGACCGCCAACACGTGAACGTCGTAGCCGTCACCGCCCGTGGGGACCAACGCCCACCCGACCCACGCCAGGATCAGCAGAATCGCACCGGCGCCCGCAACGACCGTCGCCGGAGTGGCCGACCCCCAAGTCGGCCGCCGCGGAACAGAACCCCGAGCGTGAGCGAGCGGGCCCGTAACAGCCGGCCGCTCAACACGGTCACGCTCGGTCACGCGAGCCGCCCAGGCGCGCCGCAATGCCAACGCGAGCAAGCCGCCGTAGGTCACCAGCACCAACCCAACCGGCGGCGGCTGGCACTCGACGACAGCGGCCGGAAAATGCTCGAACAAGCCGACAACAGCGAGCAAGGCGTGCGTCACCAAGCGCAGCGGAATCCCCAGCAACGGCAACGAAATCCCAAACAGCGCCGGCACCACACCTACGAGAATCGTCGCAAAACCCAGGACAACCGTCGCAATGACCAGCGGCGACAGCACCATCGACCCCAGCCAACCCCACGGCGCGAAACGCCCGAAGTGCAGCATAACCAGCGGCAGACTGATCACCCAGGCTACCGCGCACACCACCACCAGACCGCCGCCCCACGACCGCAGTTGAAACCAGACGAGTTCCGTCCACGTCTGCGCCTCGTGCGACAACTTGTCGTCCGGCGACAGCGGATCCAGCCGGCGCCGCCAAAGAAATGGCACGCGTGGCACAAGCAGAACCAACGCCAGCACCATGACGAACGAAAGCTGGAATCCGGCCCGAAATAACTCGAGCGGGCTGACCATCAAGAGGCAGATGGACGACAGCGCCAGCCAGTTGATCGGGTTCAGCCCCCGATTGGCCATGATCGCTATCCCGGCCAGAACAACCATAATGGTGGCCCGCAGAACTGGTGCGTTCGGTTCGGCCACGATCGCGTATAGCACCGTCGCCAGTAGCATCACCAGCGCCGCCGTCCGCCGCCGCCGATTGAACACCCGCCGCGGCAACCACCACGATACAACGGCCAGCACGCCAACATGAAACCCGCTGACCGCCAGGAAGTGCATCCCCCCGGCCCGCAGGAATGCCTCGTTCAAATCGCGGTCGGCGGCGCTGCGCTGCCCCAAGACCATCACATCGAGCAAGCGAACGGACTCGTCGGCGGCGTGGTCGGCGAAAGGCTCGAACAGCAACCCCTGGACGCGCCCACGCAGCCAATCCGTCGCCGCGCAATACCATGAGCGAACCCCCGCGAGCGGAACAACATGCGCCGCGCCGTCCACCGCCAGGCCCGCGTCGATCCCCTGGTGCCGATACCAGAGCGACCAGTCACGCTCGCCCGGATTGCGCGGCCCGCGCGGCGAGTATAGCCGGCCGGTCAATTCCACACGCTGGCCCGGGCGCAGACCCAGCTCCGTCGCCGCCACGCTCACACGCAGCGTGCCAACAGCCGTCGCCGGCGGATCGGCCGCGCGCAACTCCTCCACCGCCAACACGAATTGCGTCCGTGCCGGCGGATCGAAGACCAGGAACATGTTGCGCCTGATCGACGGCCGCTCGACCGGAGTCGTGACGATCCGCCCCGCCAGCCGCGTGAGCAACGAATCCGCGCCCAGAACGTTGGCAATGTGGTTGGGTGGACGAGATGTCGCGTCCTGATGCCGGGCGAAGCCGACAGCCAGTGCCAACACCGCGGCCAGACCAATCGCCAGCACGGACCGCCGCACGTGGCTCAGCAAAATCGCAAGCAACACGAGCGGCGTCGCAAAGACAACCAGCCGCGCGGCACCGCTCGTCGGCCCGACCTGCTCCGACAGCCAGATGCCCGCGATCAGTCCGAGCGCCGGCCAGAGCAACGGATGCGGCCGGGGCTTCTCCAGCGGCAGCTTGCCGATCGAGTCGCGTGGCTGGTTTGGCTCATTCCCCGCCGTCGACATGGCGCTACGACGTCAGCTTGGTG
>CAZUCH010000160.1:0-7167 GCA_964619045.1 uncultured Planctomycetales bacterium
CCTCGATAAGCGATTCGAAGCCCGTGAAGTCCGGCGCCTGACTGACGGCCGGGATGACGGTCGTTGCGGCTATCTCGAACTCGGAACCCTCAATAGGTATCGGGCGTCGTCTGCCTGAGTCGTCCGGCTCTCCGAGTTCCATGCGGATGCACTTCATGCTCGTGATACGGCTGCCGTCTTTGTTGAAGCCGATGGGCGCGGCGAGGTATTCGAGCTTGACACCCTCGGCCTGCGCCTCTTCGATCTCCTCGTCGATGGCCGGCATCTCCTTGATCGTGCGCCGATAGAGGAGCGTGGTCGTTGCCCCCAGTCGCCGACATATGCGAGCGGCATCAATGGCCGTGTCGCCACCGCCGATCACGATCGCGTTCTCGCCAACGTCGATGGTCTCACCGTGATGGATACGATTGAGGAACTCCACGCCGGAGAGAACGTTCTCGGCGTCCTCGCCCTCCACGCGCAGTTGCAAGCCCTTGTGCGCGCCAATCGACACGAACACAGCCTGGTACTCACTGCGCAGGTCGTCCAGCGAGATGTCCTTCCCGATGCGCGTGTCGCATTTCAACTCCACGCCAAGATCGAGGATCTTCTGAATCTCGGTGTTCAGCACGCCGGCAGGCAGACGGTACCGGGGAATACCCCACCGCAACATGCCACCCGCTTCTTCCGATGCCTCGAAGACAGTCACGCCGTAGCCCCGCCGCGCCAGTTGATAGGCGCACGACATGCCGCCGGGACCGCCGCCGACGACGGCGATCTTCTGCGACTTCTTCTCGTCCGAGAGGGACTTGAGCGCGAGGCCGTGCTCGATACCGAAGTCGCCAATGGCCCGTTCGATCTTGTTGATGCTGATCGCGCCGTCGAGCTCCTTGCGGTTGCAGCCATCCTCACACGGATGCGGGCAGACCCGACCGCACACCGACGGAAAGGGACTGGTGTCTGTATAGATGTACCAGGCCTCTTCCAGCGCTTGGTCGGCTGACTTGCCGAGCCGTTCCGCCTGCGCGAGGGTCGTGACGAACTCCCGAATGCGGTTGCCGCTGGGACAGGTGTCGCGGCACGGCGGCTTCTTCTCCACGTGGTTGGGCCGCAACGGTGATTGTTCCCGCGACCGGGAACTGGCGGAAAACGCCCCCGCACCAAAACGCTTCTTCTTCTTTTTGGTCTTCTTGATCGCCATAGTTTCCTCGACAGCCGCCCCTACGGAGCGGCGCGGTCGTGGGGCATACGCCCTGGTCCTGTCCCTTTTCGCACGGGGGCGTGGTCGCCCCCGCCCACAACTATCTGTCCACGACAAACCACGGCGGGACAGGCTAGTCCCGCCGGTGATTAAACAGCCCGGGGGCATGTCCCCACCCCTGGAAGGCTTGTCTGCCAACTCACAGGGGCGGGACGCCCGGACTACTCACTCTTGTCACCTCTCTGCTGCATCCTCAGCCGCGCCTTCCCGGTGCGGGACTTCGATGAAGCTGCCACCGAAGTAGGTATAGACACACCGTCCGGAATCCATCAGCGTACGGATGGCAGCCTTGCACAGCTTCTTGTCGCACCCGTCGTCGCTGAACTTCTGGATCATGGCCTTGGTCAAGTCGCCGGCCTTGAACTTCTTCTTGCCGGCGTACTCAGCAACCATCTCGTACATCGCGTCAGCGACCTGTTCGGGAGTGAGTGCCATGAAGAGCCTCCTGTTTATTTCTGCCTGAGCTGCGCGGACCGCTTGTAGGTCAAGCCCGCGTGCTTGAAGTCGTCAATGTGCTCCTTGGCGAATTCGATGCCTGTCATGTCGAAGAACCGGGGCCAGCCGATGCGATCTATGAACTCACCCATCCGCTCGTACTTATGGGCATGCTTGGCCCAGATCTCCACGATGTTCCGGACCGCCGAGACAACCTCGGGCCACCGGGGCGGATTGTTGGGCAGGAACGGAATCGCCAACTTGGAGAACTTCGGCTCGACGCGAGCGTTGGAGACCTTGCCGCCGACCCAGATCGAGAGGCCGTCGTTCAGCGGGTCGCTGATCGGCAGCGAGGGGCAGACCGAGAAGCAGTTCGCACAGAACATGCAGTTGTCTTCATCGATCTCGACCGAGGGCTTCCCGTCGACCGTTGCCGGTCGAATCGCGGCCGTCGGGCAGGACGCCACGACGTTGGGAATCTCACACACCTTGTTGATAGCGCCGTGATCGACCTTCGGCGGCCGACGGTGGATGCCCAGAATCGCAATGTCCGAGCAGTGTACGGCGCCGCACATGTTCAGACAGCAAGCCAGGGCGATTCGCAGCTTGCCCGGCAGCTTCATTTCCGTGAAGTACTCGTGCAGATCATCCATCACACACTTGACAACGCCGGAAGCGTCCGTCGCAGCCGAGTGGCAATGCACCCAACCTTGCGTGTGCACGATGTTCGAGATGGAGTTGCCGATGCCTCCCACGGGGTGGCCGAGGCCCTGTAGATCCTTGATCAGCGGATCGACCTTCGGCTCTTCAGTGAGCAGGAACTCGACGTTGTTGCGACTGGTGAAACGCAGGTGCCCGCCGCAATACTTGTCAGCCAGATCCGCGAAGTTACGGATCTTCTTGACGCTCAACAAGCGAGGCGAACTTGCCCGCACTGTGAAGAGCTTGTCGCCGGATTCGCCGACGTGAACCATCACGCCGGGCTTGAGGACTTCGTGGTACTTCCATTTGCCATAGTTGTCTTTAATGACGGGAGGCAGGAACTTCTCATAGTGAGGCGGCCCAATGTCCGTCTTTCTGTCCGATGCCATCGATTATCTCCCGAAGAACAGTTGTCTTCTATTATTCATCAGCCGCATTCTGGGGGGCCGGCTACCCTACGCTTCTTCCTCTTCGTCTTCGTCGCCTTCCTCGAAGTAATCCTCGTAGAAGACATAGGGGTTGTCTCTGGGGTGCGCGACCATTTCGGGAAGCGGCTCCACTTCGATGGCCTCGAGGAAATTCCCAAGGCCGACACGCTGGATGAGCTCGCCCACACGCTCACGGTTCTTTCCGTGCTCGCCCCAGAACTCCCAGATCCGTTCGACCAAGTCCTTGAGCTCGTCGTAAGGCGGCTCCATCTTCATGAACGGCACCAACACGGAAGCCAGCAGCGCCCCTTCGACGATCGGCGCCTTGGCGCCTATCAGAATGGTGACGCCTCGGTCCGTACCCGGCCTCAGGGCTTTGGGCATGGCGTTGATGCAGTGCATGCACTTGACGCAGTTCGCGTTGTCAATCTTGAGCTCGTCGTTCTCCCAAGTGATACACCGCGTCGGGCAGTTGGCGTAGATGTCCTTGTGGATATTCAGGCCGCCATCCACATACGCCTTGACCTCGGCCTGGTCGATTCGGATATCGTCCCGCCACGTGCCAATGATGGACATGTCAGATCGGGCAATGGAAGCGACGCAGTCGTTCGGACAACCCGAGCACTTGAACTTGAACTTGTACGGGAAGGCAGGACGGTGAAGTTCGTCCTGGAAATGTTGAGTCAGGTCGTATGTGAGGTTCAGCGTATCGTAGCAGGCCCACTCGCACCGGGCCGGTCCAACGCAACAACTGGGCGTGCGCATGTCCGAGCCGGAACCGCCCAGGTCGAAGCCGATGTCGGTCAATTCCTTGAAGATCGGCTCCAGTTCGTCCGTGGTGGTACCGAGGAACACGATGTCGCCGGTCGACCCGTGCATATTCGTCAGGCCAGAACCGCGTCTCTCCCAGATGTCGCAGAGCTGCCGCAGGGCCTCGGAGGTGTAGAACCAGCCGCTGGGCTGATTGATGCGCACCGTATGGAAGTGCGCCACGTTCGGAAACTCTTTGGCCAGGAAGGAGTAGCGCCCGATCACACCACCACCGTATCCCATGACGCCGACGATGCCACCGTGTTTCCAGTAGCCCATCTTGTCGCGGTAGGACTTCTCGAGCTGCCCCAACAAGTCCTGGCACGCCTTGTTCTCGCCCGCCATGGACTTGATTTCCGTGACGAAACTGGGCCAGGGTCCCTTTTCCAATTCGTCAAGTAGCGGAGTCCCGTTTTTGTCAGAATCTGCCATCGTTACCTCCCTTCGGCAATGTGGCACAGACGCCTTGTCTGTGAATTATTGAAAAAACCGCGTTTCCGTTTCTTCGAGCGATGATCGCTTCATGCCAGCTCCTGCCGTTCTCTGACAGTCACGACGATCTTATAGAGTAAAGTCAAGACGAGAAAGCCCAATGCGTAAACACCCGCGGTGATGGCCACCTCGGGGCTCGTCGGCGTGTATTCGGTCACCTTTCCCAGCGGTGTCGGTATGAAGCCGGTGACGACCATGGCCATACCTTTTTCGATCCATACGGCGGCGATCACGCCGACGCAGAGCATGGCGAGGAGCTTCTCCTGCCTCCGCACACTGGGAACCATCAGCAGCACCACACAAATCACCGTCAGCGTTTCGCAGACCCACATCCAGGGGGCAAGGGCGGCGTGCCCGTGCAGGCCGACAAAGAGGTACTCGAAATGATGCACGTGGTGCGGCATATCGCTGTAAAGTGCGGTGAACAGCTCGACGAGTGCGAAGAAGAAGTTGATCGCCATGGCATAGGCGACGATCGTCGCGAGCTTCTGGATGGCCTGCTTGCCCGCGTCAAACTTGGTGAACGTCCGCAGGATCAGCGCCAGCAGGATCAAGAGGCTCGGACCGGACGCGAAAGCGGAGGCCAGGAATCGCGGGGCCAGAATGGCCGTCATCCAGAACGGCCGCGCCTCCAATCCGGAATAGAGAAACGCCGTCACCGTGTGGATGCTGACGGCCCACGGAATCGACAGATAAATCACCGGCCTGATCCATCGAGGCGCCGGCCCGCCTTTCCGCTCGGCGTCGAACGTCACGGCGCCGATGACCAGATTCAGCACGAGGTAGCCCGTCAAGGCCAGGCTGTCCCAGAACATGGGCGAATTCAAGGTCGGGTAGAGGAAGACATTCGTGACTCTCTTGGGTTGGCCCATGTCGACGAAGATGAACAGCATGCACATCAACACCGCCGAGACGGCCAGACACTCGCCCAGGATCACCATCTTGCCGAACGCCTTGTAGTTGTGCAGATAGTATGGCAAGACCACCATCACGGCCGAAGCCGCCACGCCCACCAGGAAAGTGAATTGCGAGATGTAAAGCCCCCACGTCACGTCCCGGCTCATCCCGGTAATGTGCAGGCCCTCGGTCAATTGTCGGCCGTATGCGACCAGGCCGACACAAACCAAGAGCGCCCAGATTCCCAGGAGAATCCAGTATCGTTTGCCTCCGTGGAGTGCATCCTGCAACATAAACGCCTACCTCTTGCTTCTCCCGATTCCATCCGGAACGGCTTCACACTATGTAATAGACGTTGGGGCCGGTCCCGAGACTGACCCTTCGACATATTGTCTGCTTCTCGCGAAGAATCTGGCTCACTTGCGAGTCGGGCTTGTTCAGATCGCCGAACGTCAGCGCCCCTTCTCCGCCGGGAACGCCGTCAGCCGCCTCGACACAGGCAGGTTGCTTTCCGACGCGCAACCGCTCCGCACAGAAGTTGCACTTCTCGACCACACCTTTGGTGCGATGGGGATAATCCGAGTACAGCTTTCCATTCTCGTCCTTCTTGATGTACGCCTGCGGATCCCGCCAGTTGAAGCTCCGGGAGCCATACGGACAGGCCGCGATGCAATACCGGCAACCGATGCACCGGTGCATGTCCATCATGACAATCCCATCTTGCTCCCGCCTCCAGGTCGCCTGGGTGGGACATACCCTCACGCAAGGCGGGTCCGTGCAGTGGTTGCAGAGCACCAGAACGGGCGTTTCCTTCTTCACGGACTTGGCGTGGGTCTGATCCGGAAAAACATGCTCGTACTCTTCGGTCCAGATCCACTTGATCTCGTTGGCCGGATCGGGAATCTCGGGCACGTTGTGCTCGCGATGACAGGCCTCGCGGCAGGCGCGGCGCACGTCGTCGCGCTGGCATTTCTCCAGATCGACGATCATGGCCCATTGGCTCGCAGTGGACGTACCGTGAGCCGAGCCGTGGCCCCCGGCCGTGCAGGCAGCGTTCAGCAGCGGAAAACCGCAGCCCAAACCCGTCGCCACGCCGCCGGCTGTCTTCAGGAAACCGCGTCGGCTCTTATCCATCGCCTCAGTCTCCTCTCCGCTTGACGTGGCAGTCCCCGCAATTGGGCTCGACACCGGCGTAGTTGTGGCACTTGTCACAAAACGCCTCTCTATTGCTGTGACACTTCAGGCACGTTCCTGTGAAGCTCATGGTGTATTTCTTGCCGGAAGACGAGGTGTATTCCGTCTCGCCCCGGCGGACCACCGCCTCTCGCCATTGCTCCAGAAGGTCCATGTGGTTGGCCCGCATGAAGGCCCTGTCCTCGACACAGGGTGTGTTCATCTCCCCTGTCGGTAGTTCCAGATCGGGCGGGGCACCGTCTCCGGCAGCGCCAAACGCGTACCAGATCGGGAATGTCACCAGGGCCAGGAAGATGAACAGGCCGCCAATGATGGTGCCTTTGTCACGCATCGCCGGCGCCCTCCTCTTGGTCGTCCGTCTCCATCCCCGGGATCGGCTCCAGTCGCAGGTTGTGCGTTCGCCGCTTCTCGCCCTTGAAGATCGTCGCGTTGGCGATGAGTTCGCCAACACCCGTTACGTCGACGCCGGACGCCCAGTAGTCGCAGACCGTCACGAGCGTTGCTCGGTCGATGGCGCACATCGCGGCGAGTGCATTGACGCCGTGTTTCTCCTGGACGTGCCTGACGGCACTGCCCCGGGGAAGACCGCCACGCAGCCGTATTTCCATGTTCTCGTCAGTTCCCAGGCCGGCGCCGCCCCCACAGCAGAAGGTCTGCTCGCGGATCGTGTTCTCCGGCATCTCGAAGAAGTTGTTACAGACTTGCTTCAAGACGTAGCGTGGCTCTTCCAGAAGCCCCATGGCCCGTGCCGGATTGCAGGAATCGTGGAGCGTCACGCGAATGTGGTCGTTTCTCGACGGGTCAAACTTCAGCTTTCCCTGGTGCATCAAGTCGGCCATGAACTCCATGTTGTGGATCATCTTGGTGGAGCGAGCATGCTCGAACACCGTGCCGGTGAGCGGCGACTTCGGCACTTCCATGAAGTCCGCCGGACCGTTCATGGTGTCCATGTATTGATGGGCCACGCGC
>CAZUCH010000161.1:0-7131 GCA_964619045.1 uncultured Planctomycetales bacterium
TCGCGGCCGTCGGTGCGGTAGATTGCGCCACCGTGACGCATCTGCCCGACACCTCCCCAGCAGGAGTCTTGGCGTGAAGAATGTCGCTCGATACATGCTGCCGGCACTGGCAGGGGCCTGTACGACCCTAACCTTCCTGGCCGCCGGCTGCCACACTGCCGAACGCCCCCAAGTCAGCACGCGGACACTGTACGGAGCGATCGAACGTTACCACGCCGAGCAATCGGACCAACTGGCGACGAGCTTGGCAACCGCGGCGCGCCACGACTCGCAGGCCTGGACGCCGCACCGCGCGGAGCGCGCCAGCTTTCTGCCACGCGATCATGCGGAGTTAACCGGTGCCGGCAGCTTCGACACCTCACTCCTGAGCTTCGGCATGTTCAGCGATGACGCCCCTACCAGCCGACCAGCCGCCAGTCGCCCCGTCGACCGTTGGGCGGCGCCCGAGGGCTACTGGCGCGAGGATATCTGGCACCAGATGGGCCACGAGGCCAAGAGCCTCGTCACGCGCGACTTCTGGCGCGGCTTCAAGTCCAGCTTCTGGGATCTGGAGAACTCCTTGACGCTCGGTGCGACTTGGGGAGCCAGCATCGCAATTCGCGGCACGGGCGTCGATCACACGGTCCGCGCGCGCACCCGCGGCCATCGCCAACTCGGCGACTTCGACGAACCGCTCCAGATCCTCGGCAACCCCGGCACGCACTTCGCCGGCGCCGGCGTCCTCTGGCTGGCCAGCGCCCTCACCAAGGACGTCCGCGAACACGAAGTCGCCAAGTCGCTCACGCAGGCCCTGGCCGTCAACGGCGTCACAACCATGATGCTCAAGGCCGCCTGCAACACACGCACCCCCGACGAGGTAAGCCTCGGCTGGCCCAGCGGGCATACCTCGAGCGCCTTCACCGTGGCCGCCGTCCTCAACGAGTACTACGGGCCGTGGGTCGGCGTCCCATCGCTCGCGCTGGCCGGCCTATGCGGCTATCAACGCCTCGACTCGCGTGTACACGACTTCTCCGACGTCGTGTTCGGCGCCATGCTGGGATACGTCATCGGCTCGTCGATCGCCCGCGAGGAGCAGGTCCGCTTCCCCGAGGTCTTCGGCATGCAAGTCATCCCCTACTACGACGAATACACCGGCGCTACCGGGCTGGCGCTGATGAAGACCTGGTGATACCCCTCAAAACGGACGCGGCCTCGGGCCAGTCGACACCAACGGCGACAGCACAGACGAGACGGTCAACCGGGCTCTCCGCGATCCTCCCACGGTTGTCTTGTCTTTCTTGGTGACTTGGCGTCTTAGCGTCCTTGCGGTTCTTGGGGAGCCCGGACGCGCCCTCCTTGAGGCTCGCCCGGTCGTTGGATGTGGTCGGCGGCCGGGTTGACATCCCTTGGGGGCCGATAGAAGCTACGTGACTCTGTGGGCGGCCGTTTGGATGGCCGCGCGGCGAGACTAGTGAAACCCTGGTCAAGGAGCCCAGCATGGCTATTCGGATCGGAATCAACGGATTTGGGCGCATTGGTCGGCTGGTCGTGCGGGCCGGAATGCGGGACAAGGACATAGAATTCGTCGGCATCAACGATCTCGTGCCGGCGGCGAATCTGGCGTACCTGCTGAAGTACGACACCGTTCACGGCCGGTTTGACGGCGAGGTCAGCGGCGACGAGTCGGGCCTGGTGGCCAATGGCCAGAAGATCAAGTGCATGTCGGAACGTGATCCGGCGACGCTGCCGTGGAAGGACTTGGGGGTGGATTACGTAATCGAGTCCACGGGCCTGTTCACGACCGGCGAGACGGCGGGCAAGCACCTGGCGGCGGGCGCCAAGCGCGTGATCATCTCGGCCCCAGCCAAGGATCCGGCGATTCCGACCTTCGTTCTAGGCGTGAATCACGAGAAATACTCGCCTGAGACGGACAAGATCATGTCGAATGCCAGTTGCACGACCAATTGCCTGGCGCCGCTGGCGAAGATCGTGGACGACAATTTCGGGATCGTGGAAGCCCTGATGACGACGATCCACTCGATGACCGCTACGCAGCCGACGGTTGACGGGCCGTCCAAGAAGGACAATCGCGGCGGTCGGTGCGCTCCGTACAACATCATTCCAGCCAGTACCGGGGCGGCCAAGGCGGTTGCCTTGTGCATTCCGAAGCTGAAGGGCAAGCTGACGGGGATGGCGTTCCGGGTTCCGACGGCGAACGTCTCGGTAGTCGACCTGACGGTTAGGACCGAGAAGGAAACGTCGCTGGCGAAGATCAATGCCGCCGTCAAGGCGGCGTCCGAGGGTTCGATGAAGGGGATTATGGGCTACACGGATGAGGATGTCGTCAGCTCCGACTTCATAAGCTGCCCACTGTCAAGCATTTACGACTCCAAGGCGTGCATTGAGCTCAACTCGCGGTTCTTCAAACTCATCTCATGGTATGACAACGAATACGGCTATTCGTGCCGAATTCTCGACCTGGTCAAGATGGTCGCGGGCAAGGACGGTTTGATTTAGTCCGCTCGTAGTTTACGATACCAGCTTGAACGTGCGGCCCGTCCGGGAGGATGGGCCGCCTCCTGAAACAGGCAGGTGAGATCATGGCCAAGAAATCGGTTCGCGACTTGGATGTGCGCGGTCGGCGTGTCCTGATACGTGCCGACCTGAACGTGCCACTGGATGGTGAGCAGAATGTGACGGATGATCGTCGCATCCGGATGTTCTTGCCAACGCTGAAGCATGTGTTGGAGTGTGGCGGCCGGGCAATTGTGATGAGTCACCTGGGTAGGCCGAGCGGCGATCCGGATCAGGACGGCCGTTTCTCCCTGCGGCCCGTCGCCGGTCGGATGAGCGAACTGCTGGGTCGGCCGGTCGGTTTCGTGCCGGCGAGCATCGGGCCGGTGGCGGCCGAAGCGGTGGCGGCGCTGGGTGACGGGGAAGTGCTGCTGCTCGAGAACCTGCGGTTCCAGGTTGCCGAGACGATTATTGACCAGGCCAAGAAGAACCCTGACAAACGACTGACGGCCCAACAGGACGCTTTGCGGACGGAGTTTGCGAAGGGCTTAGCGGTCCACGGAGAGATGTACGTCAACGACGCTTTTGGCACTTGCCACCGTCAGCATGTGAGTATGTATGACGTGCCGGCGTTGATGCCCGCGGGCAGCCGGGTGTTGGGATTCCTGGTCGAGAAGGAGCTTCAGTATCTGGGTGAGGCTGTCACGTCTCCCAAGCGGCCGTTCGTGGCGATTCTGGGAGGGGCCAAGGTCAGCGACAAGATTGGCGTAATCAGGAGCCTGCTGGAGCGCGTGGACGGGATTCTCATCGGCGGGGCGATGATGTTCACGTTTTGGGCGGCACGAGGCCGCGGCGTGGGCCGGAGCCTCTGTGAACGGGACAAGCTTGATCTGGCTCGCGAGCTGATGAAGGAGGCGGGCGATAAGCTGTGGTTGCCGGCGGATACGGTGGCGGCCGCCGAGCTGCGCGCCGGCGTGGAGACGACCACGGTGGTGGCCGACGTTCCGGAAGGGTTGATGGGGCTGGACGTGGGGCCCAAGACGCTGGAAGCGTTTGGGCGCCTGATCCACGACGCCGGCACGATTGTGTGGAACGGGCCGCTGGGCGCGTTTGAGACTCCGCCTTTTGAGGCGGGTACCTTTGCCATGGCCCGGATGATTGCGGAGGCGACTGATCGGGGCGCGGTGTCTGTGATCGGTGGCGGCGACAGCGCGGCGGCGATCGAGCAAGCGGGCTTGGCCGAGCGGGTAACACACGTCAGTACGGGCGGCGGAGCTTCTCTTAAGTTCTTGGAGGGCAAGCGTTTCGATCCGATCGAGATTCTGGATGACGCGTAGAGGCATGAGTACGGACAGGTCATTACGAATAGCGCCGTCGGTGCTGAGCGCCGATTTTGGCCGGCTCGCGGAGCACATCGCGACGGTCGAGAGTGCCGGCGCGGAGTTGCTGCACCTGGACGTCATGGACGGGCATTTTGTGCCGAACCTCTCGATCGGCGTGCCGGTTGTGGCGGGGATTCGACGGCACACGCGGATGTTCCTGGACGTGCATCTGATGATCACCGACCCAGTCAAGTATGCGCCGGCATTTGTGAAGGCGGGGGCCGACAACATCACTTTTCACATTGAGACCGTGGAGCGGCCGCTCAAGACGGTGCGGATGATCCGCGATCTGGGGGTGCAGGTGGGCGTGTCACTGAACCCCGGGACGCCGGCGGAAGACGTGCTTGAGGTAGTCGAGCAGGTTGACATGGTGTTGGTGATGACTGTTTGGCCGGGCTTTGGCGGCCAGGAGTTCATTCGCGCTACGCTGGGGAAGATTGAGTATCTTTCTGGGCGGCTGCGGCCTGATCAGCGACTGGAAGTCGATGGCGGCATCAACGTGGAGACCGTGCCGCTAGTGGTTGGGGCGGGTGCTGATACGCTGGTTGCGGGGTCGGCTGTTTTCGGAGCGGCTGATCCGGGTGCGGCGATGGTTTTGCTGCTGAAGGTGGCGGAGGAGACGCGAGCCCGTGCGGAGCAAACGACATGAAAGTTGTCCTGATACCCTGCGGTATGACGGCCTGGGATGACGAGGGCCGCATTCTCGGCCGCGTCGAGTTGTCGCTGACGCCCGCCGGTAATGAGGAATGCGGCAAGTGGGCGCGGCAACTGAGTGATCTGGGCCTGAAGCGTATCTTGCACGCACCGGATGAGCTGGCGTCGCGGACGGCTGGTTTGGTGGCGCGCCAGTTGTCGCTTCCGACCAAGTCGCTGGATAACCTGGTCGAGGTTGACGTGGGATTGTGGGCGGGGCTGACCGAATCGCAGCTCAAGACGCGCTACGCTTCGGCGCACCGCGAGTTGTGCGAAGCACCGCTCAACGTGAATCCGCCGGGTGGTGAGAGCCTAAGCACCGCGGCCGAGCGGCTGAATTCGTGTGTCGGCAAGCAGATCAAGAAGAACAGTACGACGGCCATCGGTTTGGTGCTGCGGCCGTTCAGTCTGGCGCTGGCCAAGTGCGCGCTGGAAGGCGCGGACATGTCCAATGTCTGGGAATTGTCGCGCGGCGTCCGCGAGCCGGTGGTCGTCGAGCTCAGCGAGGTGGTTCATCCACAGGCGGCCGAATAGTGGCCCGACCTCAAGTCGGAGGAACGATGGCGGAGAGCCTTGGTCAATCACGCCGCAACGTTGACGTCCCCGAGGGGTTGTGGATTCGTTGCACGGGTTGTAGTGCGATGGTCTATCGGCGGATCCTGGAAGAAGAGCTGCACGTTTGCCCGGAGTGCGATCACCACTATCGGGTGGACGCGCGGACGCGCATTGCGCAACTGAACGATCCGGGCACGTTTGAGGAATTCCTAGCGGATCTGGAATCGACTGATCCGTTGGAGTTCGCGGATCGTATGCCTTATCGCGAGCGGCTGGACAAGGTCAAGTCGCAGACCGGCGAGTCCGAGGCGATCATCGTCGGCAAGGGGTTCGTGAAGGGCCGGCCCCTGATCATGGGCGTAATGAACCCCAACTTCATCATGGGTTCGATGGGGGCCGTGGTTGGTGAGAAGGTGGCGGCGGCGGCCGAGGCAGCCGCGAACCAAAGCCTGCCGCTGGTGATGATAACCTGTAGCGGCGGGGCGCGGATGATGGAGGGGATGGTCTCGTTGTCGCAGATGGCCAAGACGGCGGCGGCAATTGCCAAACTAGACGACTCGGGTGGGCTGTATATCGTGGTGATGACCGACCCGACGACGGCCGGCGTGGCGGCGAGCTTTGCATCCTTGGGTGATATTACGCTCGCCGAGCCGGGCGCGCTGATTGGTTTCGCCGGTCCGCGAGTGATTGCGGACACGATCAAGGCCACGTTGCCGGAGGGTTTTCAGCGGGCCGAGTTCATGCTGGAGCACGGGTTCGTGGATCGGATCGTTCATCGCCGGGAGTTGCGGAGTGAGATTGCCCGAATCATCGACTACTGCAACAAGTAGCCTTCAGGAGAGAGCCGGCGCGTGAGCGAGTGGTGGGCGGAGTTTTCGACCAAGTTGCTGCACCCGCTGGTTCTCTTCGGGTTTGCCGGGCAGTTCGTGTTCATGCTGCGCTTCCTCGTGCAGTGGTACGTGAGCGAGCGGCGTGGGCGCAGCACCGTGCCGCTGGCGTTCTGGTGGATCAGCCTGGCCGGCGGCTGCATGTTGGGCACTTACGGTCTCCTGGACCGCGACCCAGTGATTCTGCTCGGCCAGGGACTTGGCATCGGAATCTATGCTCGCAACCTGGTCCTGATTTATAGACGCCGCGCGCGCTATCTGCAGCACCTAGCGCGGCGTGGCTCAGGATGAGCGGCGATGGGTTGGCAGGATCGCAACTACGAGGATGAGTCGTACGGCTCGGCGAGCGGCGGGCTGGGCGGAGTACGGCGGCCGCCGCCTGGTGCGTTGGGGTTGATGATCCTGCACGGGGTCGCGTTGTTCGTAAACGGGGCCGTCGGAAACGCTGTGGAAGCCGGTCCGATTCCGCCGCTGGTTGGCGGAGGGCTGACTCCGATCGGCGTTGTCACCCATCCACTGGCGACCGGAAGTCTGTTCTCGGCGGGGTTTGTGGTGCTGGCAATATGGTCGCTGGGGGGGCGACTCGAGCAGCGTCTGGGTGTGGTGCGCCTGATAGTTTTGTACGTAGTCGGCAATCTGGTCGGCGGGCTAGCCTACTTGGTGGCGGCGAGGTTGTGGCCGATGCTGGCAACGGCGCCGCTGGACTACCCCGTGGGGGCTCTGGCTGGTTGGTGTGCGGCGGCTTGGAATCGGCTGCGCGCGGAGCGTGTGCAGGTGTTCGGGCGTGTGACCGGCCTGGCCAACATGTACGCCGTATGTGCGGCGATAGTCGCAGGTTTGGTTTTGCTGCGCGCGGGGTCCGGGGGGCTGGCATGGCTGGCGGCGGCGGGTGCGGGCGTTGGTGGCGTGTTGCTGGTCGAGCGGCTCGGCGGACGGTCCGGCGGCGGAGGCACGAGGAGGTCGGCGCGGCCGACGGTGCCGTACACCGTTTCGAATAAGCCGCGAGAGGTCGAGACGGACATCGACGATATTCTGGCCAAAATCAGCCGGGAGGGGATTGACGGACTAAGCGCGGCCGACCGCAAGCGCCTGGAGGCGGCCCGGCGGATTCAGCAACAGCG
>CAZUCH010000162.1:0-7111 GCA_964619045.1 uncultured Planctomycetales bacterium
GGGAGCCACCTGCGCGCCGACGCCGCCCAACGATTCTCACGTGATCTGGCCCGCTCGATTCGAGACACTCGCTGGGGCATTTCACGTTCTTCCGTAGCGGCCGACGCCCCTGTCGGCCGTTGATTGCGTGCTGATGCGACGTCCGACACGGGGGTCGGACGCTACGCCATTGTGTGAAATGCTCTAGGGCTTGGCCAGAACGCCAAGCAGCCAGCCGCGCAGAAACGCGAGCGTCTCGACCCGGCTGACGAGTTGATCGTACGACATCGCCAGACGGTACAGGAGCGGGCTGAACATGAAGTACTGGGGGTGGTGATTGAGGTAGCGCAGACTCTGCACGCCTAGCCCGACCTCGGCGGCCAGACTCTCGACGGCATCCTGCGAATTGGCCCGATAATACGTGGGGAAAGTGTCCGCTTCGTCGCGGCCTTCCAGACGCCTGACGATCCAGGGGTGCCATGAATTGGGCAACGCTCGGGCGGCCAGTGAGACGTAGTCATACCGGCTGGGCGTCAGAAAGATGAACACGCCGCCGGGGGCCAGCACACGGGAGACCTCTTTGAACACTGGGCGTGGGTCGCCGAGGTGTTCGAGCACGGCCCGGCAGACCACGACGTCGAAATTGGCGTCGGGAAATGGGACATTATCGGCAGTGCCGCGTTTCACGGTCGCACACGGGTCGGCTTTTGCCGGCTCGGCTATGGGGTCTATGCCATAAACGTGGTCGGACCACGATAGGAATCGCTCGGCCATCGGGAACGCGCGTCCGCAGCCCAGGTCCAGGATGGACCTATGCTTGTCGAGATGCTCGGCGATCGTGTCCTGGTAGTGTTGATAGGCGTGTCGCCAGCCACGTTTGATGTAGCAGCGCTCACGCAGCTCGATGCACTTGGGGTGGGGCATGGTTGCCGACCAGTTGCCGAGGGTTCGTGCGCAGCCCACAGCTAGGCCGCGCGGAGTTACACCGAATTAATCGGACAATCGCACGTATGCCCGTAGGTTGGTGAGCGACGGTACGTGGTCCGGGCCGGTCGCTTACGCTCCCGGTTCTGATCGGGGAGCGCTAGGCGTTGCTCCCCCAACCCATCCTGGCGATGACGTCGGCGATGCGCCCGGCGGCCTGTCCGTCCCACAGGTGGGGGATGCGGTGCTCGATCTGGCCGGCGCGAATCCGCTCGTAACCGGCCAGGATGCGCCCCGGGTCCATGCCGACGAGCTGGTTGGTGCCTTGATCGACCGTTATGGGCCGCTCAGTGTTTTCACGCAACGTCAGGCACGGCACGCCGAGCACGGTGGTCTCCTCCTGGATACCGCCCGAATCAGTCAAGACCAGCGCCGCCGCGCTCATCAGCTTGAGGAAGTCGAGGTATCCTAGGGGACCGGTCAGCCGAACGGCGGCCATTCCTTCCAGGCGGGCCAGCAGACCCGTGCGTTCCAGGTTGCCGCGCGTGCGGGGGTGAACCGGAAAGACCAGCGGCGTGGATTGCTGGATTTGGTCGAGCGCGTCGCAAATACCGCCCAGAACGGCCGGATCGTCCACGTTGGTTGGCCGGTGTAGTGTCAGAACGCCGTACTTGGCGGGTGCCAGGCTCAGTTCGTCGAGGACGGTCGATTCCTCGGCCAGTTTTCGGTGGGCCAGCAGGGAGTCGATCATCACGTTGCCGACGAGGTGGACTTTCTCGGTGGGCACGCCCTCGTTCTTGAGATTTGCGACGCCGGAGGGTTCGGTGACGAAAAGCAGGTCGCTGATGGCGTCGGTCAGTAGCCGGTTGATCTCCTCGGGCATCGTGCGGTCGAAGCTGCGTAGCCCGGCTTCGACGTGGATGACCGGGATATGCAGTTTGGAGGCCACCAGTGCGCAGGCGATGGTCGAGTTCACGTCGCCCACGACCAGGACGGCGTCGGGTTGCTCGCACAGCACGACCGGCTCGAAACGCTCCATGATTGCGGCCGTCTGGACGGCGTGGGATGCGCTGCCGACATCGAGATTGATGTCCGGCCGAGGGATGCTGAGGTCGTCGAAGAAGGCCTTGCTCATGGCGGCGTCGTAGTGTTGTCCGGTGTGTACCAGGCAGCTTTCGATCTCCGAGTGTGCGGCAAACGCGCGCATCAGCGGGGCGATCTTCATGAAATTCGGCCGGGCGCCGCAGATGTTGATTACCTTCACGGCAACTCCTAGTGAACCAGGTGAATCGAGCCTCCGCAGCCGGCAAGCCCCCGGACGCCGACCGCGAAGCGTGGGATTATAACCGTAGTGCCCGTGTTTGGCAGTGGGGACGCCGCTCTGGCTGATTGCCGGGGGTGTGACTAGTTCTGGTGGCGGCTTGAAGTGTATGTGTGATAATGGGTTGGGTTTCGAGTGCGTGGTTTTGGCAAGAAGACCACTTGACTTGCACGCAGCAGGCACCGAAGCGAGAGTCGCGACCTGGAGGGCCGCAAAAGCGAGGTTCGTGCCGGAAAACAAGGGGGCGCACGCAGCGCAGGCGTCGGCGGATGCGTCGCGGTCACCGCGAGCGTTACAAGGAGTTCAAGCTGGGAGTGTTCTACAATCAGGACAAGATCCATCGGCGTGTTGTGGCCACCGGCGGCAATCCGGAGGCGCTGGGGCGGTTGTTGCGTCGCGACGCTCGGCGGTTGGGGGTGGCGCGGGCGGCGATGATCCGCTATCCGGAGAGTCGGGCCCAAGGCTGGGACATTGGCAGTGGCCCGACGGAGGGTCTGTGCAAGACGATGGCGGCCCGTCTGAAGGGCTCGGGCATGCGTTGGGATCCGGCTGGAGCGAGCGCCATGCTGAACCTCACGGCCCTCGAAGACTCGAACGAATGGGAGGCCTACCGGCACCTACAAGGCGTCCACCAAAACTGGTCACACCCCTGGCGTTCAGCGTGTATCTGGGGCCACTTGGCAGACCGGGCCAGCGTGCTATAATGGCCGTTTCCCGCGCTTTTGAGGGCGTGGACACGTAAGAGCAGGATTGGAGACCCGGGCATGGGCAGCTACGACATCGACAAGATCAGAAACCTGGCACTCGTCGGACACTCCGGAGCCGGCAAGACCACGCTGGGCGAAGCAATCCTGCACAAAGCCGGCCTCACGACGCGTCTGGGCAGCGTCGACGACGGCACCAGCATCCTCGACTACGACGACGAGGAGAAAGACCGAAATCACACCATCGACTCGACGCTCTTTCGCATCGAGCACGGCGGCCACGATCTCAATATCATCGACACCCCGGGCATGCCCGACTACTGCGGCCAGGCCATCGCCGCGATCGCCGGCGTCGAAACCGCGGTCGTAGTCGTTTCCGCCGCGTCCGGCATCGGCGTCAACACTCGCCGGATGTTCAATATCGCCCGTGACTATGGGCTGGCCCGGATGATCGTGGTCACGCGTCTCGACGCCGAGAACGTCAACCTGGCCGAGATCATGAAGAACATCAAGGAGACCTTCGGCAACCAGTGCCACCCCATCAACCTTCCGACGGGCGGCGGCACGGGCCTGATCGACTGCCTCGAGAGCGACAGCGGCGACGCCGACGTTCTCGATGTGGGCGAATGTCACACTGCCTTGATCGACGCGATCGTCGAAACCGACGACGAGTTGATGGAAGAGTACATGGAGAACGGCACCGTCGCGCTCGAGAAGCTCGGCCCGGCAATCGGCAAGGCGGTCGCCACCGGACACGTGATCCCGGTCATGTTCGCTGTCGCACGCACCGCGGTCGGCGTTCAGGATATGCTGGACGCGTTCGTCAAGTACGCTCCCTCCCCGGTCGTCGGCAAAAAGCGCTCGTTGATCGTCGGCGAGGGCGACGAGGCCCAGGAGACGGCCATCGCGCCCAAGTCCGACGGTGACTTCGTGGCCCAGGTGTTCAAGGTTACCTGCGACCCCAAGAGCAACATCAGGTACTCCCTGGCACGCGTACACAGCGGCCAACTCACGGCCGATGACCAGGTATTCGTCAGCGGCGATCGCAAGGGCCAGCGCCCCGGCCACCTGCTCAAGCTGCATTCCAGCGAACACGCGGAGATCGAGGCCGGTCGGGCCGGCGATATCGTGGCGTTCGCCAAGCTGGACCTCAACATTGGTGACGTGTTATTCGCCAAGTCCGGCGAGGGTCGGATAGCGCTGCCCAAGCTGCCCACCCCGATGTACGCTCTGGCACTCGAGCCCAAGTCGCGGGGCGATGTCGATAAGATCGGCGGCGCCCTGACGCGCTTCTCCGACGAGGATCCGTGCTTCGACTTCGTGCGTGACGCCGAGACCAGCGAGCTGGTCATGCGTGGCCTGGGCGACCTGCACCTCATCATCATGCAGAGCCGGATGAAGCGGCACTTCAAGGTCGAGATGAACACCAAGCCGCCCAAGATCCCGTACCGCGAGACCATCTCCGGGTCGGTCAAGTATGTCGAGACCACGCACAAGAAACAAACCGGCGGCGCTGGCCAGTTCGCGCGGGTCTTCATCGACATGGAGCCCAACGAGCGTGGTGCCGGCTACGAGTTCATCGACAAGATCTTCGGCGGCGTGATCGACCAGTCCTTCCGCCCCAGTGTCGACAAGGGCGTCAAGGACCAGATGCGCAAGGGCGTCATCGCCGGCTATCCGGTCGTGGACGTCAAGGTCTCGCTGGTGGACGGCAAGACCCACCCGGTCGATAGCAAGGACATCGCGTTCCAGATCGCCGGGCGAAACGTGTTCAAGAAGGCCTTCGCGCAGTGCAAGCCGATCCTGCTCGAGCCGATCGTGAATGCGGAAGTGACGATCCCGGCGGAGTTCATGGGCGACATCACACGTGACATCGCCGGCAAACGCGGCCAGATACAGGGGCAGGACATGTTGCCCGGAGGCCAGGTTTGCATCCACGCCCAGGTACCGCTGGCCGAGGTTGCGGGCTATGCCTCGCAACTCAAGAGCGTCACGGGCGGCCAGGGCAGCTACATGATGGAGCTGAGCCACTACGACGTGGTTCCGCCCTTGGTCCAGCAGCAGATCGTAGCCCAGTTCAAGGCGGCCGAAGAAGACGACTAGTACTGCGTTTCCCGCGGGCTGAAGCCTCCGGCTCTTCACGGTTCGTCATGGTCGACACGCTTGTGACGCGAGCACTAGCCCCCCACGGTTGGTCTGGCAGATGGAGTATCGTCCGAGAAAGTCGGCTGAGCCGGTGGCGGTGTCCACCACCCCCAACCGGCCCACGCGTCTGTTTGCCTATGCTCGGACCGCCGCATAGAATGGAGCGATTAGGCGTCATCTTCTCGCATTGTGTACCATAGGTTACGGGAGCCGCACGGTTGGCGGATAACTTGGAAGATAGCCATACCTGCCGATTGGTGGTAGAGCGTCACCTGGCGACCCCAGAAGAAGTCCGGGTCGCGGGTGACCAGCAGAAGCGTCTGACGGCCCACGGCCGCCGCCGTCGTCCGATCAGCGAGATCCTGGTCGACCTGGGCTTCATAACGCGCACGCAGTTGCAGCGTCTACATGGGGCGAGTGAGGATTCTGGCGGCCGGCCGGCCCAACAGCTTCCCGGCTATCAGGTGCTCAACAAGTGTGGCGCCGGTGCGATGGCCGTGGTGTACCGGGCCAAGCAACTCAGCCTCGATCGCGACGTGGCGATCAAGGTCTTGCCCAAGCGGCTCAGTAAGAACGCCGAGTTTGTCGAGCGCTTTTATCGTGAGGGACGGGCCGCAGCCCAGCTCAACCACACGAACATCGTGCAAGCTATCGATGTGGCCGAAGCCAACGGGTTTCACTACTTCGTGATGGAGTTCGTTGAGGGCTGTACCGTCTACGACGAGTTGGCCAGCGGCAAGGTCTACAGCGAGAGCGAGGCCATCGACATCATCTCACAGATAACGCGCGCCCTGCTGCACTCGCACGAGCGTGGCTTCATCCACCGTGACGTGAAACCCAAGAACATCATGCTGACCGAGGACCGGGTTGCCAAGCTGGCTGACATGGGGCTGGCGCGCGAGGCATCCGATCATGAGGCCGCGCTGGCCGAGGCGGGGCGCGCCTACGGTACACCTTACTATATCGCACCCGAGCAGATTCGCGGCGAAGTCGACATCGACTACCGAGCGGACCTGTACTCGTTGGGGGCCACGTTCTACCACATGGTGACGGGGCGCGTGCCCTTCGAAGGCCCCACGCCATCGGCGGTGATGCACAAGCACCTCAAGGAGCCGCTGACGCCGCCCGACCATTTGAACACGCAGCTGACGTCCGGCTGCGGCGCAATGATCGAGATGCTGCTGGCCAAGGGCCGTGACGACCGTTACGCCAGCGGCCGTGAGTTGCTCGTTGACCTCGGACTGTTGTCCCAAGGGCAGCAGCCGCAATACGCGCTGCAACAGGTGGACAGCGAGGTGCTCGCGACTCTCTCCTCGGGCGAATCATTGACCGACACGCTCCCAGGGGTCAGGCGCCACCAAGCCAGGCGTGGCGCAGCCTCCGATGCCCCTGGCGCAATGCCTGTGGTTCTGGGAATTTGCTTGGCATTGAGCGTGCTGGTCAACCTGATTCTCTGGGCCACACGCTGACTCGGCTCGACAAGAACGTCGGATGCGGGTCAGAGGCGGGGAACCGAGACCGGGGACAACCACCTCAAGAGGCGATTGCACATGGTCTCGGCGCCCGACGCTGGGGAACGTGACGCGACGGCCCTTGGGTGCTACCATGTCTTGAGCTTCGAGCTCGTGGAGTTCGCATTTCATACAAGCGAGAGCCTGCCGCCATGAACGACCAAGCCGCTGTCGAGCGAGGTTTGCCTTCCGATCTGCAACCCAACACACGCCCGGTGCTGATCACCTTTCGATTGGCGATCATGATGTTCCTGCAGTACGCCATCTGGGGCGCCTGGCTGCCGCTGGCTGGGAAGTTCATGCACGCAGCTCGTGATGCGGGGGGGTTGGGTTTCAGCGAAGGGCAAATCGGAACATTGTTAGGGTTCGCCGGCGCTGCTGGTGCGATCACCGCTCCGTTCATCGCGGGGCAATTGGCCGACCGCTACTTCCGCACCGAGCGCTTCCTGGCGGCATTGCTGGTGATAGGCGGCGTCGTTCAACTGCTCATGGCGTCGCAGACATCGTTCACGGCGTGGATCATTCTG
>CAZUCH010000163.1:0-7039 GCA_964619045.1 uncultured Planctomycetales bacterium
GACTACTTCGGTGAGAGCGAGGAGACGGACGCGATCCTGCTCTACATGGAGTCGATCGGAGCCGACGAGGCCCGCAAGTTCATGTCGGCCGCTCGGGCCGCGGCCCGCAACAAACGCGTGCTCGCGATCAAGGCCGGCCGCAGCGCCGAGGGGGCGCGCGCCGCGGCATCACACACCGGAGCACTGGCCGGCTCTGACAACGTCTATGATGCCGCCCTGCGACGCGCGGGCATACTGCGTGTGGACGACATGGACGAGTTGTTCGACGCCGTCGAGACGTTGGCTCGCTCACGACCACTGGCCGGAGAACGACTCGCGATTCTGACCAACGGCGGCGGCCCGGGCGTGATCGCCACGGACGCGCTGGAAGAGAACGGCGGTCAACTGGCCGAATTGAGCGACGATACGTTACGCCGGCTGAACGGGCGGCTCCCGGGTACCTGGTCGCAGGGCAACCCCGTGGACATGATCGGCGACGCCGACGCGGGCACGTACCACGACTCGCTGCACATCTTGCTGGATGACCCCAACGTGGACGCGATTCTGGTGATGAATGCCCCCAGCGCCGTCGCCCCGCCAGTGGATTCGGCACTCGGCATCGTGAACACCGTTCGCGCCGCCAAGATCCCGATCTTGACGAGTTGGGTAGGCGGTGAGGCGGCCGGCGAAGCGCGGCGTGTGTTCTCGCAGGCCGGCATTCCAACGTACGACACGCCCGAAAACGCCGTCCGGGCACACATGCACATGGTCCGCTATCGGCGGAACCAGCAGATTCTGTCGGAGGTGCCGCCGTCGGCTCCGACCGACTTCTCGTACACTCCAGACACGGCTCGCGCGGCTATCGAGGCCGCCCTGTCAGAAGGTCGCGAACTACTGACCGAGCCCGAGGCCAAGCTCGTGCTGGCGGCCTACGGCATTCCGGTCGTCGAGACGCGCGTGGCGACCAACCCCGACGAGGCCGTCAAGTTGGCCCGCGAGATCGGCTTGCCGGTGGCGCTCAAGGTCCTTTCGCCGGACATAACACACAAATCCGACGTCGGCGGCGTGGCGCTGGGCCTGGGTACGGAGGACGAAGTTCGGTCGGCGGCCGAAACGATGCTGGCCCGCATCCAGAAGAACTTCCCCGACGCGCGCGTAACCGGCTTCACGGTTCAGATGATGGCCAACCGGCCCCAGGCCCACGAGCTGATCGTGGGCATGTCAACCGACTCGATCTTCGGGCCGGTGATCCTGTTCGGCCGCGGGGGGACCGCCGTGGAGGTCATCGCTGACCGGGACGTGGCGTTGCCGCCGCTGAACATGAGCCTCGCGCATCACATGATCACGCGTACGCGCGTCTACAAACTCCTGCTGGGCTACCGCGACCGCCCGGCGGCCGACCTCGATGCGATCGCACTGACGCTCATACAGATATCGCAACTTATCGTGGATCGGCCGGAGGTCGTGGAGCTGGACATCAACCCGCTCTTCGCCGACCACGAGGGCGTGTTGGCGCTCGACGCACGCATCAGAGTCGCACCGGCCAAGACGGCCAAGAGCCACGACCAGCGCCTGGCGATTCGCCCGTACCCCCGCGAGCTTGAAGAGACCATCAAGCTGCCATCCGGGCGCGAGGTGGCGGTGCGACCGATCCGGCCCGAAGACGGCCCGGCTCACGAGGTCTTCGTGTCGCGGCTGACGCCGGACGATCTGCGTTTTCGGTTCCTGGGCGTGGTTCGCGACATACCGCCGTCGGAGATGGCCCGGCTGACGCAGATCGACTATGACCGCGAGATGGCGTTCATCGCGACGGCCCTCGACGAGGCGGGGAACGAAGAAACGCTGGCGGTGGTGCGCACGGTTACGGACGCGAACAACACCCACGCGGACTTCGCGGTCATGATTCGTTCGGACCTTCGGCGCAGCGGTCTGGGCACGGAACTGCTGAAGAAGATGATCAGCTACTGCAAGGACCGCGGCACAAGCGAGATCGTCGGCGCTGTGCTGACGGAGAACCAAGCCATGCTGAATCTGACCACCAAGCTGGGCTTCGAGGTCACGCCGCTGGCGGCGTCGGATTGCTGCGAGGTTCGTCTGAAGTTGTATTAGCCGGACCGGCCCCCGGGGGGGGACAAATAATTCGCCGCTCATACTGAATACTAGTCAGACAGGCCACTCACCTCCCGCGCCGCGGGACTGGTGGTCAGCGCCCATGTTATGGCCGATGGCAACTCGCTCGCCGGGGCCGCACAGGCTCCTGGTGCAACCTTGGAGGACACGCATCATGCTTCTGATCTCACAGTCGTGGAAAATGACGGTAATCCCGGCCCTCATCCTGGCCGCCCTGGCAAGCACGGGGCGCGCCGACAATCCGGCGGACAAGTTCCACCGGGCGTATTACCTCGAGCGCGGCGACGGCGATTTCGCGGCCGCCGCCCAGCTCTACGGCGAAGTGCTCGCCAGCCGCGGGGGTGACGCCGACATGCGCGGCACGGCCAAGGCTCGGCTGGCGGTCTGCCGCGAAGAGCTCGCGACGGTGGATTTCGCGCGGATCATGCCGCCCGCCCCACTGGCCTACGTCGAGCTGAACCGCCCGGGCGAGCGTCTGGGTAAGCTCCTCGACCAACTGGGCCTCCTGGCCGGTTCCAACGCCCCGCCCACCGGCGAAAACCACCTCGCCATCAGCCCCGCCGTCATCGACGCGGCTCTGGGGCTGCGCGGCGTGGCGGTAGCGATCACGGGATTCGATCCGGCCGCTCAGCAGCCGGCCGGCGTGGCCGTGCTGCACGCGGGCGACGTCGAGCTGATTCGGGGGCTGATCGAGACGGCTCTGCCCGCTGGCACGAACATCGTGGACCCCATCGCCGGGTATCCGACATACGAGGTCGAAGGTTTCTACGTAACGGTGACGCGCCGCCTGGTCATCGCCGGCTCGACGACGGGGCTGGTTGCCGACGTTATTGACCGGATCAAGCACGACGACAGCGACTCGCTGGCCACCGACGCCGACATGGCTGAAGTTCTGAGCGGACGCGAGGGCGCGCTGCTGTTCTTCTGCGTCAACCCCAAACCGCTGATGCCGCTGATCAACGGGATGCTGGCGGGCGCGGCCCAGCACAACAGCGAAGTGGCCATGGCCCAGGCCTTGCTCGACATCGGCAGCTTCCGGTCGCTGGCCGGCCGCTTTGACGTAAGCGACGCCGGGTTGTCGCTCGATCTGACTCTGCGACTCGACGAGGGGCACCGCAACTTGGTCTACAACTTCCTCAGGCGCCCGGCGCTCGACCCTGAGACGCTGCGCCGCATTCCGGCCGGCGCCGCGGGCTTCCTGGCGATGTCCATGAACGAAGCTCCCGGCAGCTATGGGCGGCCGGAGTCGACCAGCCCGGATGAACGCCCGGTTGTCACCGCGCTGGACATCGGCCGCGAGCTATTCGCCAACATCAACGGCATCGCCGTGTATGCCCTGCCGCCCGCCGACGGAACTCCTGCGGCCGGCCCCATCCCGGACATCGCCGCCGTCATCACGGTCAACGATCCGTCCAAGTCGCAAGCGCTGTGGGGTCAGATGCTCGGACTGGCCAGCGTGGCCGCGGGCGCCCCGACGATGGATGGCGAGCCGCACGAAGTCGCCGGAGTGGCGGCGCGCGGCTATCGCTTCGAGGACGGGCCGACCATCCAATTCGCCATCGTCGGACACGACATGCTCATTGCCACGACCGAGACGGCTCTGGCCCGCTCGATCGAAGCTGGGCAAGGCGGTCAGTCGATTCTGGACGACCCGGCCTTCGCCGCGCCGCTGGCAAACATCGACAAGAGCACAACACTGGCCGTGGTCGCTCACCCGGGGCGCTGCGCCGAACTGGCGCGGCCCTTCATGTCCTCGGGCGACGTTAAGGAAATGGAGCCCTTCGTCGGGCTGCTGACCGACACGACCGCGGCCCTACTCGTCAACCACTCGAACGAGACGCTGCGATTCTCGGTCGCGGTCGCGGGGATCCCCAATGTCAGCAGCCTGGTCTCACGCCTGCTGACCGAGCAGCGACAGAGTGACCAGGTCACGCGCGCCCTGGTCCAAGCCGTTGGCGGCGGGGATTGGGACGAGGCTCTCACGCTGCTCGACAAGCAGCTCGCCGCCGACCCCGGCGACGCCGGAAGCCTCAAGTCGAAGTTCAACGTCCTTGCCGTGCATCAAGGCAACCAAGCGGCCGCACTGGCTCTGGCTGACGACCTGTTCGCCCGCATGAGCGACGATGCCACGGCACTCAACAACTTCGCCTGGGCTCTGCTCACCGAGGACCGCTACGGCAACGGCTATGACGAGCTGGCTCTGCGCCTCGCGCGCCGATCCAACGAGATAACCAAACGTGGCAACTGGATGTTCGTCGACACGCTGGCATTGGCTGAGTTCAAGACCGGCAACGCCGATGTTGCGGTCGAGCTAGAGGAGAAGGCTATCGAACTGTGCCAGCGCACCGGCGGTGGCGGCCTCGGTGAACTCGAAGCAGCCCTGGCCCGTTTTCGCGGCGACGACAACACTGAGAACTAGTGGCGCCGAGTCCCGGCAACATCCATAACCGAACGCAACAGGCCCCGATCCAAAAGATGCTCGGGGCCTGTTTCGCGCGCCCGCCGCACCACGTTACTCCGGCGGCCGACAGCGTGAACAGGGTGTGAGGCCGCGCTCATGAGCCTCCGCGAGCGTGATGGCGCTTGCTCCCGACTTCGCGTAGTGACAATCCTCGCCGTGGTACTTGCGACCGTGCGGCGTGACGTAAACCATGACAACTTCGGCCGCATCCGGCTTGGCAGCCCCAGTCCCCTCAGCCTCGCCGGCTGGCTGAGACGTGGCCGAGTCTGGTTCGGCCGCATCCGCCTCGGGCTTCGGCGCCCAGAGCCCTTTCTGGCACCGCCGAGCGTGTTCCTCGTAGGCCCGCAGCAGTTTCTGGTGTTCGAACGGAACCCGAGCCGAAAGCCGGGCATAACCCAGGCGAACGAGCTCGAGGTTGACGAACAGCCCGTCGGGGACGCGGTAAACGTAGGCCCAGTAGCGATCCTTGCGGTCCCGTAGCGGATAATCCTCGTCGTACTCGATGTAGACCGACTCGCCCTCGAGCATACGCATCAGAAACGGACGCGCGAGGTCATCAGCCGAGCCGGCGGCCGGTACGTACGTCCCGATCAGCCGCAGGACGCGTTGTTCGCCCGCCAGACGCACAACGACGACATTGCCCGCGCGGACATCGAGCACCTCATACACGGGCTGGTCGGAGAAGTCCTTCGTCGGCGGGCATGGCAGAGGTGACGTGCCCGGCAAATCGCCAACAGCCAACGGCATCAGCGCCGCCGACAGAAACACCAACAGTGGCAAGCTCATCTTGACAGAATATCCTCGACGTTGCACGGCACCCTCCACGGCAGTTCCACCTCGCTCTGAATATGCTCGCAAGAGGCGCCCCGGCCCCTACTCACATATCATTATGCGTCTCCGGCGGGCGCGTGTCGAGAGCCATACCGCGTGGTGCAACCATGACACAGGCGCGAAACACCGGACAACCGCTTAGAATGTACCGTACCTGGGCAGGCGCTCTGCCTCTATAAGGGTAAACACCTAAGTTCGCCGGCCGGAGCCAATATTATTTCCGGCCGACAGCGCGGCGGCACCGGCCACGAACGACTAATCGGTGCGGGAGCGGACTCGCGTGAGTGAGACATTGAGCGACACGTTGATGTTGGCGATCGAAACCTCCAGCTTCCACGGCAGCGTGGCACTGGGCTGTGGCGAAGAGGTGCTCGCGTGCCACCGCCTCTCGGCCGAACGCCGCCACACCACCGAGCTGCTGCCCGCCATCGCCGACCTGCTCGCAAACGCCGGCCGGCGACCAGCCGACGTCAACGTGCTGTGCTACTCACAAGGGCCAGGCAGCTTCACCGGCCTGCGCGTGGCGGCGACAATCGCCCGAATGTGGCAGTCGGCTCAAGGCTGCGACGTCGTCGCCGTACCCACGCTCCAAGCCATCGCCCGCAACGCCCTGGCATACCCAGCGGCAACCGCCCCCCAAGTCGCCGGCAAGCCAAACGTAGCGGCCGACCCCCAAGTCGACCGCAGGTCGGACGTAGCGGCCGACCTCCGAGTCGGCCGTGCTCATCAGCGCCTGGCAGTCATCCTGGACGCCCGTCAGGGCAAGCTATTCGGGGCCGAGTTCCTGCGCGAGGGCGACGAGCTACACACCATCGAGCCAGCCGGCCTACACCCGGCGGAAGAGTGGCTATCCCGGCGCAGCAAGCCCTGCTGGGTGCTGGGCGAGGGTTTGGCCAAGCACGCCGAAGCGGCCCGCGCCGCCGGCCTGGACCTATTGCCCGAAGAATTCTGGCGACCGGACGCCCGACAGGTGTTGGCCGTCGGTCGCCAACTAGCCGCAGCCCGACAATTCTGCAAACCCGACCAAATCATCCCGACTTATCTTCGCCCCCCCGAGTGCGAGGAAGTCTACGAGCAACGCCGAGCCGAAGCCCGCGCCCGACGTGGGGAGTAGGGTCCGTTGTTCTGGCCGACTCTACTCACCGGCTAATCGGGCACGTCGTTCAGCAAGAGTTCCGGCAGCGTGATTGTCAGGTAAATGAGGCCATCTGAATCCGTGAAGGTACAGCTAATCCAGTACGGATCGCTATCCGGATACTTGAAGTCGGCTGAGACGCGGTCCGGTGCCCAATCTGTCGTGCTCATCGGTATACCGAGGATGCCCTGAACGTCTGACATGCTCTGGCCACGCTTGAGCGGCAGTTGCAGCACCTTGAGAACAGCGTCCGTCGCTGGGAATGTGGCGAGATCCAAGGACAACGCCCCAAGGCGATCACGGTCATCGTTTGGCCGCAACCACTCTGAGAACTCGATTGCCTCACCGACCCAGGTTTTCTCTTCGAATTCCCAGCCTTCGAGCGCGACAATATCCCCGGCGACAAACTGGCTCATGCGAAGACCTGCAAAGGCCGTTTTCCCGATCATTAGCACGCGCCTCCCCAGATGCTCGCACCACCGGTGTGCTCGGCCGTCTGCGTG
>CAZUCH010000164.1:0-7012 GCA_964619045.1 uncultured Planctomycetales bacterium
CGCCTCCCAACCGGCGTCTCCGGCTTCAGCCCGCCGGGCGGCGTATTCGAGAACCTGCGTAAGCGGTCCCGACATGCAACTAACTCCCAGGCTCGCCGAGATTCCGACCGCGTGCGAGCCTCACTGGTCACGTTTGGTTCGTTACTGATGATAGTCCTACTACGGCGTCTCGCAAGTCCCACCGGTAAGGAGCCGCGGGCTTCAGCCCGCGCGGTTCCACGATTAAGGCGCCGCGCAGGCTGAAGCCCGCGGCTCTTCTTCGTGGTTGTCATGGTCGACGTGTCTGTGAAACGCGGCACTGGCGCCTCGTAAGGTTGCTCCCGGCGCATTGCACGGGCGGCGACCGGTCGGGTACCATCGGCACCCATGTCCGAGCCGATGGCCGACAATGACACCAGGCCGCGCCAGTTGGTCGGGCGCGACGCCGGGGCAACGCTGCCGCACCAGGCGGTTATCACCGACGTCTGGTCGTGGACGGCGCGCAAGTACCGCGTGCGGGCCAGGGTGCTGCTGCTGCTCAATCTGCTGCTGTTCTGCGGGTTGTGCATGTTCACACGCTGGCTGCACGTGGCCCGGATACTGGATTTCTCCGTGGAATCCTACATGGGGCCGCTACGCTTCTGGGGGACCGATACCCAGACGCTCTACGACTTCATCCTGTTCCCCATCAGCGTCGATCAGACGCCCATTTACGGCGTTGTCATCGGATTGTTGATGGCCTCGGTGGTCGCGATTCCCATTTGCGTGGCGATCCTCTACCGGTTCAAGAGTTCGCTGCCGTTCGCGGCGGCCGTGCTGGTCTTTGCTCATTTGCCCTGGTTGGCGATCACACTGGTCGGTAGCTGCGTGCTGGCGTCGGTGCGACCGTTTCGGATGGAGTTCCGCTTCGGATCGGCCCTGGTGGGGATGCTGCCGGTGTTGCTGTACCTCTTCCTGGCCACGCGCGGCCCGGGTGATCCGCTCAGCGCCAGCATATCGCCGGAGCGCAAGTTGCTGCTGGCGGGGCCGTGGTTGCTGGCGATTCTGGCGGCCTGCTCGATGATGGCCGCAATCATCCTCATCGCCCGGATCGTCAACCACCGTCCGGGTGCGGTGGCCCCGGTGATGGCGATCATGTTTGCCACGCCGGTGGTTTTGTTCCACTTCCACGTCGGGGTTGACGAGCTGCACTATCGTGTGCTCGAATCTGAGTACGGCCCACGCTCGGAGCGCTTCGAGCCGGTGCAGGATGCCAGCGGCCGGATTCTCGGCATGTTGCATCGATGGACGCAACCGGGGAGCGATAGTGCCTCGCTGCACAGTGCCTTTCTGGCAATCTGGAGCACCAACCCGGCCGAGCAAGTGGCTCTCAAGGCGCGCCTGACACGCCGGTTGCTGCACGATTTCCAGATTCAACTGATGCGCGATCGGCACGCGGCCTACAACGCCTGCCAGGTATTCGTTGCCGACCACCCACACAGCCGTTACGTGCCCAATGCGCTGTTCATCCAGGCCCGCGCGCTGGATACGCGGTTGGATCAGCGCCGCCTGGTTGGCCGGGAGGCCCAGCGCGAGCTGTACACCGATTTCCCCCATGTCGAGTCGTTGCAGGTCTGGACCAACCTGCTGGCCGAGTACCCCGACTCGCCGCTGGCGGTCTCCGCCCGACTGCGCGTGGCCCAGCTACGGCTACGCGGCGGGGATGAGGTCGCGGCTCTGCGAGTACTCCAGCCCATGGCCTCGGCCGAGGCTATCAGCCCCGACCCGCCCCCGGCCCGGCCCTTCATGCAGACCCAGCCGCCCGAGAGCAGCCTGGCCTATGAGCCCGAGCCGGACCTTCTTGAATCGCGGCGGCTGGCCGAGCTGATCCGAGTGAACCGCGACGATCCCAAGCATGGTGCCGAGCCGCTACGGGCTCTGGCTTCGCTCGATCCACATCGGGCCTCGTATCGCGATCAGTTGCAGCGGCTCGCGGACCGCTACCACGACAGTCTGTTGTATGACAACATCGTTGTCCGCTGGGCCGAGGCCCATGCCGATCGCGAGGAGCGGGCCAGGAAGCTGGCCGCATGCATCGAGCGTTTTCCCACCGGCGATGCCCTGCCCGAGGCGTTGTTCAAGCTCGCCAATCTCGAAGTGCAGGCTCCTGGCGCGGATGAGTCGTGCCGGGTGCGCGGCATCGGGCGTCTTCGCCGGATCGTTGAGCACTTTGGGCAGAGCTGCTGGGCACAGCCGGGCGCCGAGCGTTTGAAGATGTTGGGGCCTCAGTCACAACCGACGACGCATACCGCGGAGGTGCCGTGAGACAGATCGTAATGGCCATCACCGGTGCCAGCGGAGCCATCTATGCTCGCCGACTGGCGCAGTGCATTCTTCAGTGTGACGTCCACCTGCACCTGATCGCTTCGCACTACGGCCTGCGCCTGTTGTCGGAGGAACTGGGCCTGCGTCAGCTGACGCCGGAGACGCTCATCGGTGGCCCGGCCCCCAATGTCACGATGTACCGTTATCGTGACGTGGGGGCGCGGCTGGCCAGCGGCTCGTTTCGCGCCGACGGGATGATCGTGTGCCCGTGCAGCAGCAATACGCTGGCCGCTATCGCAGCCGGCCTCGCGGACAACCTCATCACGCGCGCCGCTCTGGTCACGCTGAAGGAAGCCCCGTCGATTGGTGCTCGTGACGCGCGAGACGCCCCTGGGCCAGATAGAACTGGCCAACATGCTGCGGGTCAGCCAGGCCGGCGGCATCATTTGTCCGGCCGCGCCCGGCTTCTACTTGCAGCCCAAGACGATTGACGATCTGGTCGACTTCGTCGTGGGCCGCGTACTCGACCTGCTGGACCTGCCGCACGAGCTGAACGTCCGCTGGAATCCCGACCATGATGCCGCGCCGGGTGACGGCACCGGTGGCGGAGAATAACTTCATGGCCGGCCTGTTTGTCACGGCGAGCCGCTGGGGGGCGCTGGTCAAGTTCAGCCATTCGATTTTCGCGTTGCCGTTCGCGCTGTTGGCTACTTTCCTGGCCGCGCGGCCGGAGTTGCCGACCTGGCCGCAGGTTGGGCTGATCGTGTTCTGCATGGTGGCCGCGCGAAGCGCCGCCATGACCTTCAATCGCATCGTCGATCTTCGCATCGACGCCGCCAATCCGCGTACCGCCGACCGACCGTTGCCCGCCGGAGCTATCAGCTCGCGGGCGGCGTGGACCTGCTTCTGGTTGGCGTGCGCACTGTTTGTGCCGGCGTGCGCTGGCTTCTGGTGGCTGGATGGCAATCGGTGGCCGTTGCTACTGAGCGTGCCGGTATTGGCGCTACTGTGCGTGTACTCGTACACCAAGCGCTTTACCAGTTGGTCGCATCTCGTGCTGGGGCTGGGGATCGCCTGCGCTCCGGCGGCGGCCTGGGTTGCCATCAGCCCGACGACGCTCGCCGCACCGACCTGGCTGCTCGTGGCGGCGGTCGCGTGCTGGATCGCCGGCTTCGATCTCATCTATGCCTGCCAGGATGTCGAGTTCGACCGCTCGACCGGGTTGCACAGCGTCCCGGCCCGCCTGGGCATCACGACCGCGCTGTGGCTGGCCCGCGCGCTGCACGTTGCTACTGTCGCCAGCCTGGTCGGAGTCGGGTACACGGCGGGGCTCGGCATGTTGTACTATATCGGCGTGTTCTGTGCGGCCTTGTTGCTGGCGATCGAGAACGCCATCGTCAGCCCGCACGATCTGAGCCGCGTCAATCTGGCGTTCTTCACGATCAACGGGATCGTCGGGCTGCTGCTCGGTTTCCTCGGCGTGTTGGACATCGTCTTGTCATGAGTACGCCCCATCCGCGGACCGATCCCACCACACGTCGGCTGTCGCTGATGACGGCCGGCGCCGCTCTGCTGTGGGCCGCGCTCATGGCTCCGCTGTTGCACTGGGGGCTGCCCGATTCACAGCGCGACGACCTGCTCTTCGGCGGCGATCCGCCCTGGCCGGCCGAGCGCTACAATGTCGAGCCTGACCTGCAACGGCTGCGCGAACGCAACGCCGGCGCCGACACGGATCTCGATCCGCTGCTCCGGCGCGAGGGCCTCGTCGATCTGACGCCCGACGACGATGCCCGGGCCGAGATCATCCGCCGCTACCGCCTGTTCTCGCGCCAGCCCGACGAGATGATCGTCTTTCGAGCCCTCCAGCGGATGAACCCCCGGGGGCTGGACTTCGACCCGCGGCTCTATCAGTATGGCGGGGGTTACATCTACCTGGTGGGGGCCGCGCTGGGGGCTTCGTCCGTCATGGGCCTGACCGAGCTGACATCCGATGCCGGCGTGTATCTGGAAGACCCCGCCCAGTTTGGGCGACTGTACGTCGTGGCACGCTGCGTCTCGCTGGTCTTCGGCATGCTCACGTTGATCGCGGTAGGGCGGCTGGCCGGCCGCGCCGGCGGGTCGGCCGCCGCCTGGCTGGCCATGTTGTGTGTGGCCGGCGCTCCAGTGTTCATCACCGCGGTCGTAGAGGCCAAGCCGCACTTGCCGTCGGCCGGCATGATCCTCTGGGCCGTACTCGCCGCCCTGGACTATCGGCGCAATGGTCGATTGCGCACCGCCGTGCGGATGGGGCTGTTGGCCGGGTATGCCTTCGCCCTGGTGTTGACCGGATGCGTCGCGGCATTCCTGTGGCCGGCGCTGCTGTGGGCGTGCCCGTTCCCGCGGCGCCGGGCACTTGCGCACCTGAGCATCGCCGGCGGCGTAGCTCTGGCCGTTTATGCCATCTGCAATCCATACATCCCCTACAACTGGCTGTTCAACCCCGAGGCCCTGGCGAGCAACATCGGCAACTCGACCGCCATGTATCAGGACCAGATTCAGCAGTGCGGCGCCGGGGCGGTGCGCGTTGGCGAACTGCTCGTCGAGGGCGCCGGCGTGGGCATCTTGCTCGCGGGTGTTATCGGACTGGCGTTGCTGCTGCTGCGGCGCGGCGGCCCGACGATCATCGCCGCCGCCGCCGGGCTCACCATGGTGCTGATCAGCGTCCTACTGGGGGCCGGCAAACCCGCCGAGTACGCCCGCTTCCTGGTGCTGCCAATCTTGCTGCTGTGTGTGTCGGGCGGCTGGGCGCTGGCGGCGTTGGCGCGACGGCACTTGCTGGTGGGGCTGACAGCGGTGGCGTTGGTATGCGCCGCGACGCGTGCTCATGCGTACATCGGCGCACTGCTCGTCGATCGGGATGGTGCCGGCGAATCGCGGTTTCTGGCCGGACGCTACCTTCGCGAACACCTGGCGCCCGGGGATGTCGTCGGCGTGCTTCAGGAGCCTGCCCCGTACGCGGTCCCACCCCTGGATTTCACACGCCGACGAGTAATCCTCCTGCCGGCTGAGTGTCCAGCGGAACTCGATCCGGCCACACTGCCGGCTTGGCTGGTCTTCACCGCTGACGACCCGCGGTCACAGAGTGGCACTTGGTGGCCGGCGGCCGGCGACTATGAGCTGGTCCAGCGCTTCCCACCCTCCGACGCACCACTCAGTCGCATCATCTGGGCCAACAAACCAGTCTTCATCTTCTGTCGCGTCCGATAATCGGCGTATTTGTGCCGCATTCGCCGGGGCCACCAGCGCAAGAAACGGGGCGGTGCCACGGTTCTCGCGGCACCGCCCACGCGGTAGGTTCTGCTTGCACATCGTTGGCCGGCCTACGGCTCAAAGACCACGAGGTTGAACGGGGCGTCCTGGTAGTCCCAAAGATCCGTGAGCGGATCATGGCGCTTGATGTGGACGCGGAAGCTCAGCGTATCGGCAACGCCGTCGCCGTCGGAGTCGAAGAAACCGTCCGGGTAGAGGGCCGGGGCATTGACCGGATCCACAGGTGCGAAAGGCTCAACTGATGCGACCACCGTGTCTGCGTCGGCGCCTGGGAACGGGAACACGGGGTGCACACTAGCCAGCACCGGGAAATCCCACATGTTGTAGGCCGCCGTGCCGAGATCGATAAACTCTTGCGGCATGGGGACTTGCACCGTGTAGCGCCCCACTGCCTCGTGTACTGCAGTCATCGTCCCGGGGTTGGCTGCAACAGCAGCCTCGCTGAATGAGCCGCGCACTAGCACGCCAGTCATGTCGACGCCATCAGCGCCATCCGCGCCGGCCGCGCCATTCGCGCCATCCGCGCCATTCGCGCCATCCGCGCCATTCGCGCCATTCGCGCCATTCGCGCCATCCGCACCATCCGTGCCATCCGCGCCGGCGGCACCGGCGGCACCGGGAACGCCCGGCTTGGTCTGGGCGGCCTGGACGTCATCCGAGAGGTCGTCGAGTTGGATGTTGAGCTTGCTTAGCCAGTATTGGTCCAACATGTTGGCGCCCAGCGCTCCACAACCAGCGCTGACAAACACACATGCAACAAGCAAGCAACCCACTACTGGCAGGCATCGAGTTCTCATCATCAATACTCCTTGGTCTCTCGCGAGAATATAGCACCGGGAAATCAACGCGCCTCTCGCGGCGTCCCACTGATCGCCCGTTCATCATGTCCCACCAAGCACACCTCACTATAAGGCCACGGGCAGGGCGTCGTCAAGCCTATGTTCTTCCTGCATGGCAACTTACCACACAGATCACGTCCGATACGTGAGCGATCCCGCCATCAATGGACGAGGACGCCGGTGCGCACAGTTTGCGCTTGGTTATAGAAACTCCCAAACCGGTCGTAGTGGACCTGGGTATCGTGCTGAATCGTGCTGAAATAGGTTACGTCCTCATACCGATGCCCGACTTCAACCGTGGGCCAATCCGAGCGCCCGGCGAACTGCGTGGCCAGCCACGCGTGGTCGGCGGTAGGGCCGAGTACGAGGTTCGCACGGGGCACGCCCGGCTGCCGCGCATCTATGATCGCACAGCGCTGGGGTGTTCCGCAACCGGCCAGCAGAATAAGTCCCATAACTAGACCAGAACCATATCTCATCGTTGGACTATAGCCGGCGGTTGTGGCGGTTGGTCAAGGGCTGTGCCGCTCCGTGACCGATTGCGGGCTGCCAGCGGCTATGAATCGCTGGAACGGATGGCC
>CAZUCH010000165.1:0-6964 GCA_964619045.1 uncultured Planctomycetales bacterium
CACACATAGGCTCCGCTGCCCATCTGAATGCGAATGTCAAAGTCGAAGCCTTCCTTGCCGCGGATGCTGTTGCCCAGCAAGCCGTCATCACGACGCTTCTGAAGCACATCCTCCAGGAACGGCCGCAAATACGCATACTCCCCGCGCAAGTACAGAATGCCCTCGTCGGAGCCAATCGCGTACCCGGCGATGGTCATGCCCGCGAAGACGCGATCGGGCCGCTCGGTCAGCAGCACGCGATCCTTGAACGTACCCGGCTCTCCCTCGTCCGCGTTGCACAAGACACAACGCTTCTCGCCGCCGGCGGCTCGCGCAAACTCCCATTTCATCCCCGTCGGGAAGCCCGCGCCGCCCCGACCACGCAAACGCGAGGTCTTGACCGCCTTGATGACCTCGACCGGGGACATCGCCAGAGCCTTGCTGATCGCCTCGCCACGGTTGACCGGGCTGAAGACTATCGGACCGGCCAGCCGCAGGTTGTTAAGGACCATCGACTGAACCAGCTCGTGGGCGTTGTTGCCGTCACCCAGCTTGCGGACCAGTCGCTTCGGGTCCATGTGCGCCTTGAGGTCGGCGACGATGTCCCGGGCCGTCGAGCGGTGCAGATCGGTCACCACGACATCGTTGATCAACGCCGCCGGAGCCTGGTCGCACATCCCGATGCACGCGGTCCACTCGAGCGTGATCTTGCCGTCGGGCGTCGTCTGCCCCATCTCGATGCCCAACGCGTCCGCGAAGGCCTGGGCCACGCGCTCCGCGCCGTACATCTTGTCGATCACGTCATTGCACACGCGAATGACAACCTGACCCTTGGGCTGCTTGGACAGAAATGAGTAGAAGGACACCACGCTCTCAACCTCAACGCGGTGCGTGGCGACCTCCTTGGCGATCAGGTTCATCGCCTCACTGGAGACGCAGCCGAATTTCTCCTGCACGTTCCGGACAATATCCATCATGCGTGTGCGCTTGCCGCCGCACGCCCGACAGATGTCCTTGATGGCCGCTCCGAGATTCTCACTCATGGAATGCCTCGACTTAATAGCGCTGAACCCTAGCCAATTCGGCACGACTCCGCGCGCCCGAGTGATCAGTCCGCGGGCCTCCGAAGACTCACTCCGTCGGCCGATTTTCACTTCGCCGGCGACGCTGCTCTCGCAGCCAAGTCAGCCAGCTACTCAGTCCTTGATCCGTCTTCGATGAGAAGTCAATCAGTGTCGCACGCGTGTTGATCCGAGCCAAGTCCTCATACACTTTACCCCGATCGTATTCAAGAACTCCGACCAGGTCAGTCTTTGTCAACAGTATCACATCCGCCGGCTGGAACAACGTCGGGTACTTGGCGACCTTGTCGTCGCCCTCGGGCACACTCAGCAACACCACCCGCAAATGCTCACCCAGGTCAACCGCCGCCGGACATACCATGTTGCCCACGTTCTCTATGAACAGGTAACTTATGCCCGCAAGCGTTAGGCTGCTTAAACCCTCCGATACCTGCGCCGCTGACAGGTGGCAGCCACGCCCGGTGTTGATCTGTGTTACCTCCGCCGCCCCAGGCTCCAGACGTTCCGCGTCGCGCGTCGTCTGAAGATCGCCAACCAGCACGGCACAGCGCTCATGCGGCTCCAGCGCCGCCATCGTTCGCTCCAGCAGCGAGGTCTTTCCGCTGCCAGGCGCGCTCATGATGTTCAGCGCCAGCACCCCCGCCGCGTCCATCCTGCGCCGATTCTCGGCCGCCACCGCGTCATTGGCCTTCAGGACACTCTCGACCACATTAATCTTCATACCGCGGCCTCGTCCTCGGTCTCACAGACCACCGACCTCAATACCAGATCTCGCCCCGCTACCAATTCCACATCGGCCAGCCCGCATTCGGGGCACAAGAAATCATCTATTATGGGTTCGAATCTCCGCTCGCACGCCCGGCACCGCGCCACGAGCCCCTCTTCCTCAATCGTCAACGCTGCGCCGGCCGCCACCGTCCCGGCCGCCGCCGCCTCAAACGCCGCTTGTAGCGCCTCCGGCACGATCTGCTGCATCACTCCGGACACAACTTCCACTGCGGTCACGCGCACGGCGTGCTGCTCCTCAACAATCCGCTCGATCTGATTCATCATCGCCATTGCCATGGACATCTCGTGCATCAACAACTCCCGCAAGTCAACAAATCCGCGGCAACTCCTCCCCGTAGGGCCGCTGCACCACTCGGCGACCACCCACACGTGTGATCAACTCCACCAGCGGCGGCTCCCCATCCACAATACGTCCGACACAAGCCGCGTCCCGGCCCAATGCGTGACGCCGACACGCTGCCAGCACACGCTCGGCATCACCCGGCGCCACGACGATCACACATTTGCCCTCGTTCGCCACCGTCAGCGGATCCAGACCCAGCATCTCCGCCGCGTGCCGGGCCGTCGCCGTCAGCGGGACATCGGCCTCGTTGATCTCAACGCTCAACCCAGACGCCTCGGCGATGTCGGCGAACACCCCCGCGATCCCGCCCCGCGTCGCGTCACGCATGAACTTCACATCCGCTCCCGTGTCCAGAATGTCGCCAATCAACCCGTTGAGCGGGGCGGCGTCTGTCCGTAACTGAGTCTCAAACTCAATCCCGCCGCGCACAGACATGATCGTCAGCCCGTGGTCGGCAATGTGGCCGTTGACGATCAACACGTCGCCGACCGCGATTCGCTCCATCCCCAAACACACACCCGGACGCGGTCGACCAACTCCGGCCGTGTTGATAAACAGCCCATCGCTAGAGCCGCTCGGCTCCGCGGCCTGGCGTCGTTCGATCACTTTGGTATCGCCGGTCACGATTTCCACACCTGCCTCGCGGGCCGTCGACGCAATCGTCCCGACGATCCGGTCCAGAACATCCAGCGACAGTCCCTCCTCGATGATCAGCCCCAGGCTCAGTGCCACCGGCTCGGCCCCCATCACCGCCAGGTCGTTCACCGTCCCCGCCACCGCTAACCGGCCGATGTCGCCGCCCGGGAATTCCAGCGGCGTAACCACATACGAGTCGGTTGTGAAAACCAGCCCGCTACCCGACCAAGGCAACGCTGCTCCATCGGTCAGGGCACTCACATACTTGTTCTTCAGCGGTTTGAGCAAATGGTCGCGAATCAGCCGCCCCATCAGTTCGCCACCGCCACCATGCGCGATTACGACTCGGTCGTGAGTTCCCGATCGGCTCAAGACCGCCCTCCCGCACGAACGGCACGGTTGTACTTATACCACGCCGCACACGTCCCCTCACTGCTGACCATACAAGGCCCGATCGGGTCCAGCGGCGTGCATTGCTCGCCAAACGCCGGGCATTCGACCGGCTCCACCCGCCCCGTGATGACCTCCCCGCAGCGACACAACGGGTGATCTTCATCCTCGCCCAGTTCGATTCCAAACCGCTCCAACGCGTCGAAATGTCGATAGTCCGCAGCCAGTTCAAGCCCGCTACAGGGAATGACCCCCAACTCACGCCAGGGCGTGTCCGACACCACGAAGACCCGCTCAAGCAGCTCCTGCGCCACGCGGTTGCCCCGGCTGCTCACAACCGCCGGATAGACATTCTCCAGCTCGGCGCGCCCCTCGACGATTTGCCGCACTAGTGCCACCAGCCCCGTCAGAATCTGCTCCGGCTCAAAACCGACCACAACAACCGGCCGACGATGTGCCGTAACCACCGGACGATAAGCCTCGACGCCGATGATCACGCTCACGTGCCCGGGTGCCAGAAAACCGTCCAGCGGCACGTCGCCGGCGTCCAACAGCGCCTGCATCGCGGGCACCACCAGCTTGTGGCACATCAGCACGCTGAAGTTCTCGACGCCATCGCGCTGGGCTTCCAGAACCGTCGCGGCCGTCGCCGGCGCCGTGGTCTCAAACCCCACGCCCAGAAACGCGACCGGCGTATCCGAATGGGTACGGGCCAGGTTGAGTGCCGTCCTGATCGAGTTCACCACATGCACACGCGCCCCGCGCGCTCGCAGCCGTTCCAGGCTCCCTAAGCGTCCGGGCACCCGCATCATGTCCCCGTAGGTGGCCAGTATGACGTCCGAACGAGCGGCCAACTCGATCGCCGCGTCGATGTGTCGCTGAGCCGTCACGCAAACCGGGCAGCCCGGACCGCTGACCAACCGCAGATTCTCCGGCAGCAACGACCTGATCCCGCTACGAAAAGCCGACACCGTGTGCGTGCCACACACCTCCATGAGTTGAACCCGGCGACCCAGGCCGCCGCACAACTCATGCAGCTCGCTCCTCAGCGATTCAGCACGCGCTCTCACGTCGGTTGGTCCTCTGGCCCGTCGGCTTCCACCCCGCAGCCGGGCTCACCAAGCGAGTCCCCGAATGCCTCACGCAGGTATTCCCACGTTTCGCGGGCCTCCTGCTCATCGAGCTGCGTGATCGCGAAGCCCGCGTGTACCAGAACCCAATCGCCCGTACCAACCTCCGGCGTCAGCGCCGTGCTGACCTCCAGTGTGCTACCCTGGAGGTCAACGGTAGCCCGATCCCCTTGGCAGTCGACAACTTTTGCGGGCACAGCCAGACACATACCACATCACCTCGAATTATGCCGCGTCAGGAGCCCAGCATGATGCGCTTACCGGCCACCCAACGCAACCCTCCCAGCCCAAGTTGCTGGGCCGAGTGCCCCCTATCGGGGCTCTTGCGGCACAATTCGGCACGAACGCGGCACGCACAGGCCTCAAGCGGGATTCGTGTTGGTCTTTGGCGGCGCTGAGCCGAACAGTCGTCTCGACAGTTCGTCGACTCGCAGACGCAGTTGAGGGTCACCTTGGCGCGCCTGGGCCGCCTCCAGGGCATGGGCGAGATTGGCGGGCGAGAGCAGTAGGGCGGCCGGTTGAGTGAGGTGCGCCTGGGCGGCAACCGTGCGCAGGTCGCGCAGCTCGGCCCGGTCAAGCCCCAGCAAACGGGCTCCGTGAGCCAAATAGTCCGTGCCTCGCGCCACGTGCTGCCGGGGCCGCCTACGGAGCAACGCGTACAGCAGGAAGACCAGCAGCACGGCCGCGAGCAACCATAGCATGATTGTCAGGTTAACGTCCTTGGAAGATCCCTCCTCAAGTCCCTGACGCAGGGCGCTGAATCGTGAAGCCTGGTTCAACTGAGCCACAAGCAGATTCGCACCGAGCAGCGTGTTCATCAGGAAGCCCCCGACGCGAGACCGCCGCTCGGTGCGGCGGCGGGGCTTGAATCGGACGGTCGTTGTCCGGTCTGTCCTTCCGGCCTGCCGGCAAGGTACCAAGCGGCGAACTGTCTCAGGGGACCTGGATGGCTCGCCACCACGGTCAGAACCTGTAGCGCGGCGGGGGTATTCAGGTGCGCCAACGCATATACCGAAGCCCGATGGACCTCCGGATGCCGAGAAGCCTGCCAGCGCGCCAGGCAGCGGACACGCTGGTCGTCACTGAAACCCAGGTGACATACCCAAAGTGGAACAACGGCGCGGGCGGCGGCCGTAAGGTTGGTCAGGCCGGGGCCGGCCGCGCCCAGCCAGGAGGGTGTCTTCAGCCAGCGGAGACACTTAGCCACATCGGGCCGAGCCAGTAGGTCGGAGTGACGCAAGATGGCGATCAGCTCTTCCTTTCGCGACCAGGAGCCGAGCTGCTTGCGGGCCGCGGACCGCCAGTCTCGCCGGGCCAGCGCCAATAGCAGGAAACCGGCCAGACGCGGACCGTCCCAAAGCTCTTGATGCTGCTCCACTACATGCGCGACCCGCGAACGGGGCTCGGACAGCCGTTGCCACAGGTCGTCTCCCAACTCCTTCGCGAACCACAGACACACCTCAATGACCTTGACCTGTTGGTGGCGCTCGAAGGATGCCAAGGCCTCACGCAGCGACGCGACCAGCTCCGCGCGGCGAGCGACACTCTCGGGCGAGCGGCAACGCCCAAACTGGTCGGCCGGGGCGTTGTCCAATACGTGCTCCGCGCAGCACCACAGCGCGTGGGCGGCCGCGGCCTTGACCGCTTGCGAACGATCGAGCAACGCCTCGCTTGCCAGGTAGGACAGGTCCGGACACGGCCGGCCGGCCAACATGCGCAGAGCGTTTCCCTTGGCGCGCGCGTCGCCGCCACGCAGGACCGCCGCGATGCCAAGTCGCACCAGGTCGGGCTTGGCGTTGACACGATCAAGCAGATCCTTGGGCAGGCGATCGCAGTTGCCCACCAGCCCCATCCAGGCCGTCTCGTGGCGGCGGCCAAGTAGCAGTTCGGCGATTGGCCGGGCGTAAGCGTGCTCGGCGTGCTCCAGGGCGGCCGCCAGAATGCGGTTCGCCCCGGGACTCATGTCCATTGCCAGCCACTTATAGACACGCTCAACGAGGCTCATGCCGCCACTTCACCTTGCCATCGCCGGCGCGCACGGGCACCGGGACCACTGTCCAGTTCCCCCCGGTTGTATCGGTCTGTTGGCCGGCACCGGCTACTAGTACCGCGTCCCGCGGCTCCTTGCTCGCGAATCCGGTGAAACGGAGTGCGACCCGGGCGCCCCACGTTGACAGCCCACTCGCCGGCGACCATGCTGGGCGCATGTTCGCGGAAGACAACGACCCCCGACTCGTGACCGAATTGGCGGGCCTCAAGCTGCGCACACCCGTCCTGACAGCCTCCGGAACGTGTGGTTATGGGCCAGAATATGCCGACGTCGTCGACTACCGGCGTTTGGGTGGCTTCACCACCAAGAGCGTTACCGTCGCACCGCGCCCGGGCAACGAGCCGCAACGCGTCGTCGAGGTGCGCGCCGGCGTGCTGAACGCTATCGGACTGGCCAACGTCGGCCTCGACCGCTTCATCAGCGAGAAAGTGCCGTTCATCCGTGAAATGCCGACGACCGTGCTGGTGAACGTCGCCGGGAACAGCGTGGATGATTACGTCCGAGTAGCCGCCGCCCTGGACGAGCACGAGTGCATCGCCGGCATCGAGCTGAACGTCTCCTGCCC
>CAZUCH010000166.1:0-6940 GCA_964619045.1 uncultured Planctomycetales bacterium
CGCGATCTACTTCTCCTTCCGCGACGCCAACTACGCCCATGCTTCCGCACGGAGCTTCCAGGTGTGGCTAGCGCACGTGAATGGCGATGACGTGAGCTGGATGGGCGGCCTTGCTGCTGAGTTGGTCGACGACGGCGGTGGCTACGAAGCCGTGTACGTCGGAGACTGGACTCGCCTCTACTACAGCGACGCGTGGTGCGTTGTGCAGGATTTCGGTCGAGGCACGCCGCCTGAGCAACGCGAGCTTCAACCGCTCGACCTCGATTCGCTTGACTAGTCGGTACAACTGGACCAGCGGACCACGCAGGAGTCGTTTGGATGGAAGATCTTTGGCCGTTAGTCATCCGAACGGTCGTCATCTCCGTCGTGGGCATGGCCTTGGCGACGTGGGCTCTGCGGATGCGGGGACGACGACCGAAATGACACGCGTTGGCGGTCGGCCAGTGTAACGGGGGCATTCGCGGGAGCCCGTTGGCTGCCCAGCGGCCGGCAACGGGCGCTTACGCTATCGGACAGCGCTGGGCATTCATGCGTTCTTTTTCTCTTTCTTCTTCTTTCGTTTGTCCTTAGGACTTAGCTGGGCCTTCTTTTGCTGTTCCTTCTTGCCTTTATCTCTTTTCCCTTTGTCACCCATATCCGCTTCTCCTTGCTTGAACCGGTGTTTTCCGTACAGTGTCCGCCCAGTAACGTCCCTGAGCTTCCTCATCGCTATCGTACCAGACCTTGCGTACAGAGACCATGAGAGCATGGTCATCAATGCGGCGGGTGCGCTTTCGGCCCGACATCGGCCATTGCCCGCCCGGAACGCAAATCGGCCCGCGGGGAAGCAGTTTTCCCAAGCTGGCGGTTTACTGGCGGAATATGCGGCCCGCACAAGGCGCCGGCGTCCCCCGCCGGCGGTCCTGTGTGGCGCCGGTTTGCAACCGGTGTGGTTTGCCGCCTATGTCCGTGGTTGCCTCGCCGTCTTGCGGCCTGGTAGCGTACACTTTCCGCCATGCCCGGCAACCGTCCGTCGAAGAAGAAAACGCAGCCCGCCGAGCCTGCCGCGCCGCGTCGAGCTTGCTCGCGTGCTCAAGAAAACGGGCGGCACGCGCAGCAGAATTGCCGGGCTCCGAAGGCTCAGCCCAGCCCACGTGACTTATCTGCCGGCCTGCGTTCGGTACGTGGAGATGAACCCGGTTCGAGCGGGCCCGTGCCGGCGACCGGAAGAGCACCCTTGGAGCAGCGCGGCAGCGCATGTGTCCGGGCAGGACGACGTGCTGATGCAGGCGGGGCGACTACTGGATCTAGTGCCGTCGTGGGCTGAGCACCTGTCGGCGGCGACCGACGAGGAAATGAGTATGGTGTCCCCGGAATCCCGGAATTCCCCGAATTCCCCAATACTGAGTTCGGCCCACGCACGAGCTGGCGCCCGATGATGCCGGCAGCCAGACGGCTCACGTCTTCGTATCCATCTTGGATGATGACTTCCACGTGTCACCCCTGATCTCATCAAGAAAGGGCGTGCTACCCCGTTCGACGCACGCAGCGGCGTACAGGAACATGGCTGCGGACCATACTTGCCAATCCTGTCCTTGGGGCTGTCCTGTTGGTGCGTCGAACCACTCATTAAATCCGAAATCCACATCATGATTGCGAGCCGGCTTGACGAGTTGCGCAAGCTGTTCCAGCCTGGTCCGAGCGAGGCGAGATCGTCCTGCCGCGACAAGTGCCGCGACATAAAACCCGCTTATGAACGGCCACACGCCTCCATTGTGGTATGTACCGGGCTGGTTGAATTGTTGATAACGCGGGCGCCAATCCGGGTCCGCCGGCTGAACGTAGGGAAACAGACAGGGGGGCAATGGTAGTGCGAGTTTGCCATTGCTTCGAAGCGCCAGGCATTCCGCCTCAATCCAGCTCACAAGATCCGCCGCACGAGAGGGGGACGCCATGCCCGATAGAATAGCCAGGCAGTTGCCCAAAAGATCGAAACGCTCGCTATTGTATACTTTGTAAGACCACATGGCGTAGTAGGGCTTGTGTCGAACAGCGAGGCCTTCGTGGATGTGTCTATGTTTGCTCTGGGCCTGAACGTCAAAGCGGTGCATCATCTTCCTGAGTTCGTCCGCATCCTCGTTAAACCCGAGTAATCGGAGATATGTGTACACCAGAGTATTCACGTACAGGCCATAACCGAGTACCCACTGCTCGTCGCGCCAATCACTGGTCGGTTCTTGCGCCACCATGATGTGGTCGTCAGGGCTCTGGTAACGCATCCATGTAAGGGCCTTCTCGACGGCTTGCTGCAGGAAGTCGTCCTCACCCACGACACGACGATACAATGCGACGCAGATGAGAAACAAAGGTGTCGTGTCGCTCGCGCCGAGATCGCCCGGGTTGTGTGCCAGCGATGGGATATGACCGCGCGAGGTCTGATTCTTGGCGAGCGACTCCAGCACGTGCCGCAATACTGCGAGAAGCTCCTCATCTTCGGTCGCGAGGATGCCCAGGGAAGCCAGCATCCAGTCGCGCGTATAGGGTTCCGGATAGCCCCAGCCGGCCGTCCGCGGCAATCCCCTGAACGGGCCGCGCGCGCAGTGATGTAACACCTTGAGCGCTGCGGCACGAGCGGCGCAAACGATCTCAGGAAGCTCGTTAGCCATGGGTCTTAGGTAATCCCCAGTTTATCATCGATCAAGTCGAGGAATCTCTTGGCAACCACGCGGTAGTCAAATCGCTCGACAACGTGCTTCCGTCCCGCCTCGCCCATGCGCCGGCGCAATCCCGCATCGGTCATCAGGTCCATGAGGTAGTTTGCGATGTCGTGAACGCTCGCCCGGTAGTCGGCGGTCCGAGAATTCTGAAACACGACGCGGTGACCTTCCTCGTACCCCGATTCTGCACCCAGCACGGCCTCCCCGATGCGGATCTCCTGGGCGACACCCGCCAGGAATGCGGTTTCACCGTGCACCATAGTGTCCAGGAGACCCATCGCCTTGATCCCAATGACCGGCTTGCCGCAGGCGTTCGCCTCGACCTGGATCATGCCGAAGCCCTCAAGCCTGGAAGGGGCGGCGTAGATGTCACAGGCGGCCAGCAAGTAGGGTATGAAATTTCGTGAGATCGTGTTTGCCGTGTACACCACATTCTTGTCGATTCCGAGCTGCGTGGCCAATTGGAGGTCCACGAGATTCTGCTGGATGGTGCGCGGTTGAGGCCAGACCTTGCAGACGTACTTCCAATCCGGCGCCTTGGCGTCGTTGATGGCCAGCGCCTGCATGACTTCCTGAGCACCCTTCGATGTCGCATCGCCCCCGACTGTAAGGATCATGATCTGTTCCGGTGCAACGCCGAGCGCTTCGCGCACGGACGCGACTTTGAGATCGCTCGATTCGCGAGGCACGAATGCATCGGTGTCGCAACCGACGGGCAGCACTTCGATATTCGCCCCGTTGATGCCGTCCCGAATATAGGTTTCCTTTACCCAGTTGGAGGTCACCAGAATCAACGGCAGCGCGTTGAGCACTTCGTGGTGATTGGCGATGAAACCATCGGCGACAAGCCAGGGAACCGGCAGGGCTCCATACCGTTGCGGGTGGAGGACCAAATGCGGTGTGTGGCCCCAGTAGCCAACGCCAACCACGACGTCCGGTTCGAACCAGCGGTAGTACCACTCCTTCTCCTGGGCGGATTCGAAGTGACACGGGTGCGCGTCGACGCCGAGATGCTTCAACCCCTTGTACAGGAGATCTCCCTGCGTTGCGAGCCCTCCGGGCGACGGCGGATAATCGTAGAGTACCATAACTTTCATGCGTCCAACTCACTCTGCTGTTCGATGACCCAGTTAAGCGCCTCCCGGGAATCCTGGAACGATCGAAACGCCTCCACGCGCGGTGTCGTCCTCGCCTCCCAACTGTCGGCGCCGAAGCCGTAACTTTGCGTCATTAGACGAAACTTTGTGCGCCAGTTCTCGGCGCTGATCGGCTCTTGAATCGCGGCCGTCGCATCTGCCCGTGGCAGATAGGCGCGACTGCCGTCCTCGAAAGAGAACAGCCAGAGTTCCCGTGCCCGAATGTCTCCAGCGTGCCAACTTTTTGTTACCGTCCAGCACACCTCCTCGTGCCGCCGATGACGGGTGTACTCGCCTTTCGGGCCGTGCGTGAGGAGGACGTCAAACAACCGATCAGGCACGAGGCTCAGCAATGCGTGTTCGAGTTGTTCGGGCTCAAGCGGAATCTGTTCGGGCCCGTCGTCAAGATCCGCGATGCCGCCATCGGCGCCAAGTTGCTCCAGAACTCGTCGAAACCTCGGCGAACGGTCCGGGTCGCTCGCCCGGCACATGGCCACGACGTGCCAGTCCCAAGTCGGCCGCGCGAGAATCGTCCCCCCTGCCCACAAAACCTCATCATCGGGATGAGCGACGATGATCAAAGCGCTATTGGCGGTGTTCATTCTCCGAGTCATTGCTGGTGACATCATCCTCATCGAGCACGAATGCACAAGAGCTTTCCCGGCGACAAACCCCGCGGGGTGCAGTGCGCGTCGGGGAAAACCGCAAAACAGACTGTCGCCCATTTCCCAGCTTTGCCTCTCATCTTGACCTTGCCATTTGGGGCTGTCTCGCGTTTCTTCGGGCGGCCTATGGGTAGCGGTCGGAGGCCGCGGCCCAGGCGCCGTTGCAGTCTACTCAACAGGCTGTCCGAGGCCAAGGGCCGCCGCACGAACCCCGTTTGTGACCCCTTCCGGGCCGTTTTCGACGGCCAGCAGCGCCACTGGCGCTTCCAGCAACGCCGCTGACACTTCCAGCGGGGCTGACGATGCCTACGCGGGCGCCCGAAGAAGAGCACCGGACGCTAGTGTAGTGATTCAAGCTGATTGCATCTTATTCCGGGTGGTACGGGCGTCCCGCCCGTTTCGGGAAACGGGCTAACGGGCGAGACGCCCGTACCACCCATGATGCGATAATTATGAATCACTACGCTAGTGGCCGCGACCGGCGTGAGCATCATCCCACGGCGGGATCGTCGGCCTTGATAGTCTTGGCCAGCGCTGCCGACGCGACCCAGGCGCTCGACCAGGCCCACTGGAAGTTGAACCCGCCGATCCGCCCGTCGACATCGAGGATCTCGCCGGCAAAGTAAAGACCCGGGCACTTCCGCGAGCCAAGGCTGCTGGGATTGACCTCGGACAAGGGAACGCCGCCCGCGGTAGTTTCGGCATGCGAGTAGCCCCGGCTATCCCGCACGGGCAGGCGCCAACGGACCAGCGCATTCACGACCTTGCGCCGGACATCCTTCGGAAGATGAGCCATAAGGGTGGTTCCAGGGACTGCCGCCGCGTCCAGCAGGGCGTCCGCGACGCGCGCGGGGAGCAAGCCCGCCAGGGTGTTGTGGAGCTGGGCTCGGGGCTGCGCCGAAGCCAGAGCCAGCAGTCGGGCTTCCACGCCGGCGGCGTCCTCATTGGGCACGAGGTTTGCGAATACCGCTACATCGCGTCGTTCAAGGCACGCTCGATGCCAGTGTCGCGACAAGTCCAGCACGGCCGGTCCACTTATGCCGAAGTGCGTCCACAACAGCATCCCGCGCACACGCACGGGTTTCCAACCGGCGGCTTGCACCGTCAGTTCGACGTCCTGCGAGATCCCCGACAGCGGTACATGAAAATCACCGTCGAGAACCAGCGGCACGAGAGCGGGCGTCAGTGGCGCCAGCGCATGACCAAGCTCTTCGGCCAGTTTGTAACCCGAGCCGTCGCTGCCTGTCTTCGGGAACGATCGCCCTCCTGTTGCCAGCACGACATTGCCGGCGGACAACGTGACGGCGCCCGCGGCGATATGGAAGCCGCTGGCAACACGCCGTATGTTGGTCACGCGGTGGCTGGTGAGAATGCGCGCCCCGAGGCGGGCGGCTTCCCCCGTCAGCGCCTCAAGCACCGTGAGCGCCCGATTCGTCTTGGGAAAGAGCTTGCCGTTGTCCTCCTCGCACAGCTCGACTCCGATTTCGCGGAAGAACGCCGCCGTGCGCGCGACCGGAAAGGCGGCCAGGACCTGCTTGATCGCGTTTCGGGTTCCGCCGCGGAAATCGGCGGCCGTCACGACGCGGTTCGTGATGTTGCACCGACCGCCGCCCGACATGAGGATCTTGGCCCCGAGCTTGTCGGCCCCGTCTAGCACGACGATGGAACGCGCCGGCATCAGTCTTGCGGCAAAGATCGCCGTCGCCAACCCGGCCGCCCCGCCCCCCACGATCGCAATGTCCACAGCGTCCGTATCCGCACCTTTGCACAAAACGCGGTCGAGCCGGCGCCCGGGGTCGCGTCAGTCCGGGAGGATTGTACACGTCCGGCCGCGTATGACTTCCCGCCGCCCGACTTCTTACGCAGACCATACCGTACACGACCGGCCGTCGGTTACAATCCCCGAGCGATGACATCCAGTTCCCCCAGTGGCGATGGTTGCGACGACCGGCCCAGACGCCGGACCCGGTATGCCGGAACGCATCCTCGGCGCTTCGATCAGCGATACAAGGAACTGAACCCGGATTCGTACCCCGAGATCCAGGAGCATGTACGTGCCCAGGGCCGCACGCCCGCGGGCACCCACGTCCCGGTCCTGGTCGAGGAGATTCTAGCGGCGCTGCGTCCGGGCGCCGGCGATGTTGTGGTGGACTGCACCGTAGGGTACGGCGGGCATGCCGGGGAGTTCCTCAAACGCATAGGCCCCGCGGGTCGATTGATCGGTCTGGACGTCGACGCCCTTCAGATCCAGCGCACGGCGCTGCGCCTCGGCGGGGTGATCCACGGCCGGGCAGGCCGGACAGGCATGTCGGCCCAGCCCAGGATCAGCCTTCACCGGTGTCATTTCGCGGGAATCGGGAAAGTGCTCGCCCAGGAGCAGCTTGAGGGTTGCGACATCATCCTCGCCGACCTGGGAGCATCGAGCATGCAGTTTGACGATCCC
>CAZUCH010000167.1:0-6933 GCA_964619045.1 uncultured Planctomycetales bacterium
ACATGCCGGTGATTGATGTTAGTAAAAATTGAATCGGTTGTATTGCATATCCGGATATATTTGTCAATATATCTTGAACACAATATTGAAAATTTTCATTAGTATAATCAAACGCAGTTTTGTCATTGGGCTTATTAATATATCCTGCAAACATAATATTCTTAGGTTTACATCGTTGATTCGGCCAATCATCTTTAATGGGCCACTGCTCTTGAGCAGTGCGCAGCGATACCGGGATGGCAGACACTGCTCAAGAGCAGTGGCGCCTAGTGAACTCCACAGAATCGCCGGGACGGAGTACTACTGGGCTCGGCGCTGCGGGGGTCTTGCCAGCCCGCGCCATGTTGGTATGATAGCGGAATTGCGAACTGCTGCTTTATTTCCTGTACACACGAGGTGGAGTCACGTGCCAATGACGACTGACGGAATTGAATTGTCGTCGTTTTTCGACCAGCCCACAATCAACGCCGAGGCCTACAACCGCTTCGCGGATGCCGTCTATGAATCTCACGCCCCGTTTGCCCGGTTCGCTACACTGCTGGAGGAGCGGCTCCAGAGTGGCAAGGCCGACCCGCTGCGTTTGGCCCTGGGGCTGCTGATCCTCGGCCGGTTCTCCGATGCCTTGGAGCAGTTCGAGCGAGCTCCCGGCTCACCTGAGCGGCACTACTACGCCGCCGAAGCCTTCGCGGGAATCGGCCAGTTCAAGCGCGCCGCCGACGAATACCGCCAGGCCGCCAAGGCCGGTTGGGATGCGTTCGACGCTGATCTTCGTGTTGCCGCTGTCCTGGTGCGCGCTGGCGACCACTCGGGCGCCCGCAAGATAATCGACCGCTATGCCCAGGCCGGGCAGGACCGCGCCGACTGGTACTACGTCCGCGGTCTGCTATCCGAGGCCGAGGACGAGCGTGTCGCCGCCCTCGAGTTCTATGAGCGTAGTGTCACGCTCGATCCCGAGCACACCGATGCCATGTTCCGCAGCGCCCGGCTCTACGACATGTTCGGCGACGACCGCGAGGCGTTGGCGTTGTACGATGGTCTGACGGCTCAACCCCGAGCCCACGTTAACGCGTTGTTGAATGCGACCGTGATCTACGAGGACGCCGGCCAGTATGAACAGGCCGCGCACTGCGTTCTGCGTGTTCTGCGCGCCTTCCCCAATCACGCCCGCGCCCGGCTGTTCCTCAAGGACATCGAGAGTTGCCTTGACATGATCATCGACGAGGTCGGCGAAGACCGCGTCGATACTCGCACACGCCTGCTCGACACGCCGCTGTCCGAATTCGAGTTGTCGGTGCGCGCCCGCAACTGCCTCAAGAAGATGAACATTGGAACGATCGGCGAGTTGATGAGCCGCACCGAGGCCGAACTGCTGGCCTACAAGAACTTCGGCGAGACGTCGCTCAACGAGATCAAAGCTTTGCTCGTCAAGAAGGGGCTGCGACTGGGCCTCTCGCCCGACGACGTCGACCCGGAGACCCTCGAACAGGAAGCCCCGGCAAAGCCGGCGGTCGCCCCTACCGGCCAACAGGCCATCCTGGCCCGCCCGGTGTCGGAACTCGAGTTGTCCGTCCGCGCCCGGCGTTGTCTGCAACGCCTCAACATCCTGACGTTCGGCGACCTTACCCAGTACTCCGAGGGCGAGTTGCTGGCGGCGCGCAACTTCGGGCAAACCTCGCTCAACGAGATCAAGGCCCGCCTCTTCGAGGCCGGCCTCCAACTGGCCCCCAAGAAGACCGCCTGATCACCGGGCCGTGACGACTGACGATTGGGGATTGGACCGCACGGCACCAGAAACCCGCGCGTAAGACGGGTGCCATGCCGACGGCTTCTCGCGTCGGCATGCCAAGGTACGATGCGTCTTGACGCATCATCCCAACCGAGCGGGTCAGTTCAGAACCCGAAGTGTAAGCGAGCGGGCCGGTTCAGAGCCCCGAGCGTAAGCGAGTGGGCAAGTGGCCGACAGCTTCTCTTTCGAGCTTCTATCCACCTGCGGTCACGCCCGCCGCGGCGTGCTGCACACGCCCCATGGTAGCGTTGATACGCCGGCCTTCATGCCGGTCGGGACACGCGCCGCCGTCAAGGGCATCGCCCCCGACCAGCTTGCCCAGACGGGCGCCGCGATCGTCCTGGCCAATACTTACCATCTGATGCTCCGCCCGGGCGCCGATGCCGTCGCCCGCCTCGGCGGGTTGCACCGCTTCATGAATTGGCCGGGCGTCATCCTAACGGACAGCGGCGGCTTTCAGGTTTTCTCGCTCGCCGATCTACGCCATATCGATGACGACGGCGTTGATTTCCGCTCGCACATCGACGGCGCCCTCGTTCGCCTGTCGCCCGAGTCCTCGATCGAGATTCAGAACCGACTGGGCGCCGACATCATCATGGCTTTCGACGAATGCCCACCGTTGCCCGCCGAACCCGCGGCCCTCGAACAGGCCGTTGCGCGAACCGTGGCCTGGGCCCGCCGCAGTCGCGCCGCCCACCGCCGCCACGACCAAGCCCTGTACGGGATTGTGCAGGGTGGTTTGGATCTCGACCTGCGCCGGGCGTGTCTCGACCAGCTCGTCGAGATCGGGTTTGACGGCTACGCGCTGGGCGGCCTCTCGGTCGGCGAGCCGCCGCCCCGTATGCACGAGTTCCTGCACGATTTTGCCCATCAGTTGCCCCCCCACCGCCCCCGCTACCTGATGGGCGTTGGTACTCCCGTGGACCTGGTCGAGGCGGTCAGCGCCGGCGTCGATCAGTTCGACTGCGTGCTGCCCACCCGCAACGGCCGCAAGGGTTATGCCTTCACCGACGCTGGTACAATCCGCATGCGCAACGCCTGCCACCGCCTGGCCGACGAGCCGCTGGACGCCACCTGCGACTGCGTCACGTGCCGGGGTTTCTCGCGTGGCTACCTGCGGCACCTGATCATGTCGGGCGAGGTTCTTGGAGCCACGCTGGTTTCCCTGCATAATATCCACCTCTATCAATCGCTGATGAAACGGATGCGCGCCGCCATCGAGGCCGGGACGTTCGCCGAATGGCGGCGGAACTTCCTGGCCGGCCCCAGCCGCACCGCAACGAAGGACTAGCAATGACCGAGCTTTACACTCTCATCGCCCAAAGCGCCCCGACCTCGCAAGGCGCTCCCCCGCAGACCGGCAACTTCCTGCAGAGCATGCTCCCCATCATGCTCGCGCTGGGCGTTTTCTGGTGGATCATGTCGCGCGGCAAGAGCAAGGAGCGCAAACGCTACCAGGACATGCTCGACGCCCTCGGCAAGAACGACCGCGTCCAGACCATCGGCGGCATCATCGGCACGATCGTCGAGGTGCGCGACGATGAAGTCGTCTTGAAGGTCGACGAGTCGTCCAACGTCAAGATGCGCTTCAGCCGCGCCGCGATCAAGGGGCCGGTCGCCGACCCGGCATTGGACAGCAAGCGCTAGGCCTTCCAAGATCAGAGCCCCGGGCGTAAGCGAGCGGGTCAGGCCACGCTGCTAACACCGTCGGCCCCGCGCATAGGGTATGCCCCCCTACCGGGAGACGCACAAAACCTAGAAAGTCTTGCTTTCCGAGGCGGGCGCTGGTATACTACCCTCGACAACCTGACCCGCTGTCGGAGAACGCCGCTTATGCTCGAGATCACGCAAGAACTCATGAGCCCGCAAGAGGCCGCCCGCTGGTTTCGACGATCACCGTCCTGGCTGCGCCAGCAGGATGCGCTGCTGAGACTTGGCCGCCGCGCCGCCGCCCCACTTTTCCACATCGCCGTCTGCCGGGCCTACACTCTCGGCCTGCTGTGCAACCTCGCCGGCGAAGATCTCCGCCGACTACAAATGCAGGCCCTGGCCGTTGCCTGCGGCGTCCCGTTACCCGGCCTGACGCCGACCGCTCACGAGCCCATCGACGCGTATCTCGCCGCGCCTTCAGCGCACGGAAAAGCCCCGGACCCAAGCGTCGAACTCACTGGCGCGCTCGTGTCCGGGGCTCTTCCGCCGAGTCAGTCTCGGCCTACTTCTCGCGCAAACCAGGCCCGCCGGCCATCGGCCGACCGCTGTCGTACCCCGCAGCGTCCAGCGCGCTCGCCCCTGGCATCGGGCACGCCATGATCTGCACGCGCCGATTGATCTGCATGTTGGCGGCGCTGTCGTTGGGCGCCTTCGGGTTGAATTCACCCTGACCGCCGGACACCATCCGCGCGGTATCGATTCCCAACTCCTTGAGCTCGCGATAGACCGTAGCCCCGCGTGCCAAGCTCAGGTCCAGGTTGTCTTTGTAGACGTGGCTCTTCGACCCGGTCCAGACGCTGTCCGTATGGCCAATCACCCAGATCATCTTGTCCGGGAAGCTGGTCTTGATCTGGTTGACCACGTCTTGGAGCTTGGCCGTGCCCTCGGGCCGCAGGTTTGCGTACCCCTGTTTGAACAGGAACTCCGTGCCCACATCGATCCAGGCGAAACCTCGCGAGCCCTGCCACCCCGCCGGCAGCCGCTCCACCGGCTCGCGCGCCGCCAGTCGGGCGATCTCGTCCCGCAGGTCGCGGTTCTGCTGTTGCATGGCTATGGCGCGCGACAGGGCGCCGTCGCGTTCGCTCGTCACGAGTGCCAACCGCGAGCGCAGATCGTCGTTCTCGCGGTGCAGATCGCTCACTTGCTCTTGCAGGGCCTGGATTTGAAGATCCTTCGCTCCCGGCCCGCACCCCGTGGCCATCAGCAAAGCCGCCAGACCGCATGCACCGAACATCACCAGCCGCGCCGTTCTCATCGTATTCTCCTTTTCAGCATTTATACGGGCCACCATGCCTCGCGCTCGAGCCCACTGATCCTGGGCACACGCCGAGCTCCGCCCGGCAGGTGGCAGAATAGAACAGTCGGGGCCGCTACGCAAGCGGATTGGTCCACGGTTGACGGATTCGGGCCCGGGGACTAGGGTGCGCAGACTGCCATGCAGTCGGTTTCAGTGCCGCCAACCCGCTGGCGGCCCCGTGCTCGGCGACCAGCTTGGGAACGCTCATGATGCGCATCTCGGTGGCTATTTGTACGCTCATCGCACTGGCTGCTCCCGCCGCCCTGGCCGAGGACGATTTCATCCCGTCGTCGGCTCTCCAGAAGGTGGATCTGATTCAGTTCTGGCAGCTCCAGTTGACGCTGGAAGAAGACCAGGCCCTGCAGACGGCCTACCTCGTCGATGACACGCTGTATCTGGGTACGCAGGACGGCTATCTGTTCTCGGTTGATGCTTATAGCGGCGCCATCCGCTGGCTGCGGCAGGTCACGGGCTCGGGCTACGAGGTTCGCCGACCGTGTCATGCCGGCGACAAGACAATCGTGGTCACCCCGATCGACGTTCAGATCTACCAGCGCCGCAGCGGCGATCCGATCGCACGCCGGCAGTTGCGTTTCCCCGCCGGCACCGGTCCCATGAGTGATGGAAACCTGCTGTTCATCGGAGGCATCGACCATCGGCTATACGTCCTCGACATCGACACGCTGTTCGTTCGCTGGCGCCTCGTGGTGGACGGGCCGATCACGTCCACGCCCGCCCAGTATGGCGATAACGTCGTCATGGCCGATGACGCCGGGAGCGTGTACGCCTGCACGCGTGCCGACAAGGTTCGGCGTTGGCGTGGCACGACGTTCGCGCGTGTCAGTGCCGATCTGGTTGTCAACGACCAGGGCGTCTACGTCGCCAGCCACGATCAGTCTCTGTATCTAATGGACCTCACCTACGGGCGGGCGCGCTGGCGGGCGCGGTTTTCCGGCCCGCTGTACGAGGCCCCGGTCGTTACCAAGGAGGCGGCCTACCAGTATTGCCCCAACGACGGACTAGTGGCGGTGGAGACCGAGGTCGTCTCCGTCGAAAACCGCATGCGTTGGACGCTCCCGCAAGGCCGAAAGGCGTTGACGATCCACGACGGCCATACGTTTGTCCTGGCGGGCGACGGCTCCATCCTGGCGGTCAATACCGCGACCGGCGAGGTCATGCATACGTTCTCGGCCGCCGGCTTGACGCTCCCCATCCCGGCCCCCGACGCGGAGACGATCTATCTGGCGTCGGCGGATGGCCGGCTGTTCTGCGCCAAGCCGCGCAGTGTCACGCCGCTGAGTCGCCAGGACGTGCTGAAGGCTCTGGCGGGCGCCGATCAGCCGGCGGAGGACGAAGCCGGGGCCGGGGAAGTTGCGCCTGGAGATGGGGCCACGCCGGCCAAGGCCGACGATGATCCGCTGCGGACCAAGCGTGGCGGGCGACCAGTCGGCGGGAAATCGAAGGTCACGGAGGAATTCGGCAAGAATGAGAAGTCCAAGTAGCGGGCGTGTGGGCTCTGTTGCCGAGCAACACAGTGGATAGTTGACGATCGGGTCGCCCGCCGAGGCGGCCCGGTCTGTTTTTCCAGGAGGTTGCATGTCTGATTCGATCAAGATTCGCCGGGCGCTGCTCAGCGTGTATGACAAGACCGGGCTCGTCGAGTTCGCCACGGCACTGCACGAGGAGTTCGCCATCGAGCTGATCTCCACCGGCGGCACGGCGAAAACGCTGAAGGATGCCGGGCTGCCGGTGACGCTGGTCGAGGAGGTGACCGGTTTTCCGGAGATGATGGACGGGCGTGTGAAGACGCTACACCCCAAGATCCACGCCGGGATACTGGCTGATCGCGATAACCCCGACCATATGCGCCAGCTCGTGGAACAGGGGATCGCGCCGATCGATATGGTCGTCGTGAATCTGTACCCGTTCGAGGAGACGATCGCCAAGCCCGACTGCACGTTCGAGGAGGCGATCGAGATGATCGACATCGGGGGGCCGTGCCTGCTGCGGGCGGCGGCTAAGAACCACCGGCATGTCGTGGTGGCTCCGGATAACGAGAACTGGGACAAGATCCTCGACGAACTGCGTGCCACGGGCGATGTCTCCGCGCGGACGCGACAATTGCTGGCCAAGGACGCCT
>CAZUCH010000168.1:0-6927 GCA_964619045.1 uncultured Planctomycetales bacterium
GGGCTGATCGAACTTGAATTCGGAGTACTCCATCGTCACCATGGCCTTCCCCGCTTGGTCGAGCATGACCATCTTCGTGAGCTGGCAGGTGCTCTGATTGAAGTACAGGACCGTCTTCAGCGGTGCCATGGGGTTCTGGGCCGGCTCCTTGGGGGTCGACTCGATGACATACATCTTATCGCCCGCGACCGTTTCCTCGGGCAGGAGCTTGACCTCGCCGTCCTTGTGCTTCGAGGCGAACATTACCTCGGGGTCGGTTGCATCCGAGCCCTGCGTCTTGGTCTTGGTGGCGATCTTCTGGCCCATGGAATCGCTCAACATGTAGGTGACATCGCCGTCGATTATCTGGAGTATCCCCTGCTCCATCTTCGTTTCCTGGTCACCCATTTTCTGGGTCATGACCATCTTCATCTCGACGCGCAAGGCGGTCTTGTCACCTTGGCGCATGAGCTCCTGCGTGCCTTCGCCGGTGCCGTCCACGGTCATGCCGCCCATGCTCATGTGCTGGGACATGGTCATCTTGGCCGACATCGTCTTGTACTTCTTCCAGCCGGCGGCGATCTTCTTCTCGACCGAGGCCAGATCATCGGCGAACGCCCCCGTCGCCAGCAGCCCCAGTGCCACGCCGGCCAGCACGGTGAATCGCAAGTTCCTCGTCATTCGGTAGCTCCTTGTCAGTTTGTCTTGCGTCCCCCGGCTCCAGGGCGCGCGCCGTCGCTTCGCCGCTTACGTTGCCGGTCGAACTCTGCGCGCCGTGCCAGCATCCACGCGGGCTGGTTCCTTCCGACCGCATGGCGGGGATTGTAGCCCTGGCCACGCCGTGATGCCAATCGGGGCTCGGGTTGTCTCGAATGCGGTGCGTGGCTGGCGTAACGGGCTGGCTTGGGGCATTATCTACAGTTGATGTCAGTTGGGCTGTATTGACGAGGACGGCCGACTAGGGGGTCGGCCGCCACGGGATGCCGTGAGCGAGGTCTTGGGCGGCCCGGGAGAGTTGATTTGCTAAGGGCGCTGCGACGCTCGATCCGGACTCGCGCCACGGGCGCCGCGGCATGGGTGGCTCCGCATCTTTCGCGGCGCGCGGTTGATCGCGTGCGCACGCTGCTGGCGTGCTGCGGACCGCATCTGCCGGTGATTGGCCGCATCGTGGCCGACAACATGCGCTGCCTGGGGCTGTATTCGCGCGACGTTCATCGGGCGTATTTCGCGCAGGTGGGCGAGCACCTGGCCGGGGCGTTGCACGCTCTGCGCTGCGCCGACGAGGCTCGCGACCACGGTCCGAGTCCCGAGTTGGCACGTATCGCCGGCGAGCGGGTCGAGCTGGACGAATCGGTCGCGAAGCTGCACGCCGCCGCGGCCGGCGGGCGTGGAGTAGTCATAATGGGGCCGCACATCGCGGGCTACCTGATTCATCTGGCGAGGCTGAACGGGGAGATACCGCTGACGGTCTTTCTGCGCCATTCGCGAGACGAGCGCAAGCGCGCCGCTCAACAGCGCTGGTATCGCTCGAGCGGCGTGAGCTGGATCTCGGAATCGGCCGCCGCGGGCGGGGCGTTGGGGCGTTTGGGCAGTATGTCCAAGGCTGTGGCGGGCGGCGGGGCGCTGTACATCACGCCAGACTTGCCGCGCAAGCGGGGCGACGGGCTGCCGGTGCGCTTCTTCGGCCGTGAAATCTACCTGCCGGCCGGACCGGGCATGTTGGCGGTGCGAACGGGCGCGCCGCTGCTGATGCTGCTGGCGCGGCCAAGCGGCGCGGGGGTCCGGCTCTACGTTCGCGGCCCGTTCGAGGCTCCGCCGCGCGCGCGTGGCCGCGCGGCTCGACAGGCCGCGATCGGGCAGCGATTGCAGTGGTTCGCGACGTGTTTCGAGGAGTTCCTCACCGCGCACCCGCAACTGTGGTATCTGTGGGGCGACAAGCGCTGGACGCGTGTTCTGCGCGGCGATCCGAGCTACGCCGGTCGGCTTAAGTGTGGCGGTTCGGACGCAGGCGGCACGGTTGAGGGGGGTACGTAGCCCGATGCGCGCGTTGCTCATGCTGGCACTGGCTCCCGTCGTGATGTGGATCTCGCAGAGCGTGCTGCTACTCATTGCCGGACGCCGGTTGCGCTGGCGAATCAGCGCGGTGGACCTGCCGCGCGCGCTCAAGCGTGTCAACCGGGGGGTGACGTACCTGGTTTTTGCCGCACTGATCGGGGGCTATCCGTTGTTGCGGCACGAGTGGCCAATGGCGTACTACCGGGCGTTCTTCCCGTTGGATGAGCGGCCGCTGGAGGCGCTGTACGGAGCCGCGGCGTCGGTTCTGTACTTGCTGGTTCTGTACTTGGTGTGGACCCTGACCGGCAATGTGCGTTTCGGCCTCCGGCAGACGCCCGGCAAGCTCGCCAAGCGGCTGGCCGGCGTGCCACTGACCGCGATTCTGGCGGCGCTGGTCGAGGAGCTTCTTTTCCGGGGCGTGCTGCTAGCGAGCTTGCTGGAAGACTGGCGGCCGGGCGTCGCGGTACCGATCGCCGTTGTTGTTTTCGCCGGGGCGCACTATGTCCGCGGGGTCAAGCGCTACTGGACGATAGGCGGCCACTTGGCGCTGGGCATGCTGTTTTGCATTGCCTTTGTGTGTACCGATGCGCTGTGGCTGTCGTGCGGGCTGCACGCCGGCGGCATTGTCGTACTGATGGGCGTGCGGCCAGTCGTACGTTACACCGGGCCGGCGTGGCTGGTTGGTGCGAGCATTTTTCCGTATGCGGGCGTGGTCGGTATGATCGCCCTCGGCCTGCTGACCCTCAACATCTGGCTCCATTTTGGCGGTGTGACATGAGCGCTGGCGTGCAACCCGAAAACGTGGCGGTGGTATGCGACGAGAATGGTCCTGACGCGGACGCCATGCGGGCTTTCTTGCGTCAAGACGCGCTGGACGGGGTCCGTTGGCACGGGGTGGGGGCCGCGGACGATGTTGATCGGGCCGTCCGCGCCGGCACCGTTCTGCGAGTAATTGTCCCACGCCAGACTGTGCTGTTGGAGGCCATGTGGAGCGGTGAAGTTGGCCTTGAGGCTTGGCGCGAAGCGGGTGTGCGAATCGATGTCGTCGAGCCCACGGCGAGCGCCGCCGAGCAGCATCTGGCGACAATCGCCATTAGTTGGCAACAGTGGCGCCGCCTTCAACGTAGGCGGCAGGCTGTAGCCGGAGTCGTGCTCAGTGCGGCGGCTGTGGGGACGGCGTTTGCGCTGATTTACCTTGCGGGTTGACGTCATGCTGGTCATGACCCGGGGGCGTGTTTCAACAGGTGGATCGTAGGGACCGAGGAACGTCGTGAGAAACGTGGCCAGTTCGCCCCTATTCGCTACCAAGCCCGGCGTCGCTTCTCACGAAGGCGCCCGCACCCCGGCAGACCTCATGTCCCTCCGAATCGACGACCACGGACTCGGTGAGATACTGGCCCCCTGAAAGACCCACCAGGCGGCCTCTGGCGGCGAGTTCTCCGGCGGGCGTCATATGGGCGTAGCGCACCTCGAAACTCTCCGCCCGTACGAGAACGTCCCGAACAACGGAGTTCGCGGCCAGCGAGGCGGCGTCAATCAGCAGCTTGAAGCAGATCCCATTGTCGAGAGAGCCATCCCGACGAAGGTGCTGCCTGTCAATCGGAGTCACGATCTCCGACTCACCCTCATGAATCCGGATACCGGCGTCGTCTTTTTCATTGCGATCATCTGCCAAGTACATCTGCTCCAGTCGCTCGAAGTGGGCCGCGAGCAGTTCCTTGTTGTGCCTCTCGATGCTCCTCGCCGTCTCACCTTGCAGCCCGTGGGGAGCCACTCTTCCACACCGGCCGAGTCCGCCCACATCCGGTTCGCAGAAACGGAAGCACCACGGCGACTTGTTTCGCGTAAGGGGACATCCCAAGTACGTGTAATCCCTGAATCCTCTGCGCGTTCTTATTCTTCTTCGCTGACGGTCCATTCGTGTCCCTGTGTGCGTGGTCTGATTGACTCGTGAACGCCGGTTGAGCATCGCGACACCTTGCGGGCGGAAAACGCAACGTCAAACCGATGTTATATGGTACCGGATGGGTATTGTTTTGTCCAGCGGCAATCGTGATGCCGTTCGATAAGCGCCGCCCCCGGCCCGATTGACCTCGGCCACCACACGTGGTATCGATTCGCCATGAAACCACGTGAAACCATTGCTGTCCTGGACTTCGGCAGCCAGTACTCGCAGCTCATTGCACGGCGAGTACGCGAGAGCCACGTCTATAGCGAGCTGTTGGCGCCAGATGTCACGCCCGAGCGGCTGCGCGAACTGGGAGTGAAGGGGATCATCCTCTCGGGCGGCCCGTCAAGCGTCTACGCCGACGGCGCCCCTACTTGCGACCCCGAGATCCTCAAACTGGGCGTGCCGGTGCTCGGCATCTGCTACGGCATGCAGATCGCCTGCCAGATGCTCGGCGGCGAAGTACGGGCCGGACAAACCAGCGAGTACGGCCGCATCCGACTGCGAATCGACCGTCCCCGAGACATCTTGATGCGCTTGCCGCGCGAAATCCTGGTCTGGATGAGCCACGGCGACGCCGTCATGCAAGTCGCCGACTGCTTTGAGAGCTTGGCGACCACCGCCGCCTGCCCGGTCGCCGCCGTACGCCACAAGACGTTGCCGGTCTTCGGCGTCCAGTTTCATCCGGAGGTGACCCACACGCCCAACGGCGACGAGATTATCCGCAACTTCGTATTCGACATTTGCCGCTGCCGGGGAGATTGGCGCGTGCAGAACGTCATCGAAAGCGCGGTGGAAGACATCCGTCAACGGGTGGGCGCCGAGGATCATGTCCTCTGCGGACTCTCGGGCGGCGTGGACAGCAGTGTCACCGCGGCGCTCGTGCATCGGGCCGTCGGCGATCGATTGGTGAACATCTTCGTCGACAACGGGCTCTGCCGGCGGCGCGAATCGGAGATGGTCGAGACCACCTTCCACAACCACTTCGGCATGGACCTGCGCATCGCCAACGCTCAGGAACGCTTCCTCTCCAAGCTGGCCGGCGTGGTCGATCCACAGGAGAAACGCCGGATCATCGGCCACGAGTTCATCGCCGTCTTCAAGCACGAAGCGCGCGAAGTGGCGGGGGCTCGTTTTCTGGCCCAGGGCACGATCTACCCGGACGTCATCGAGTCCGGCCACGGACCACACGGCCACGCCGCCGTCATCAAGTCGCACCACAACGTCGGCGGGTTGCCGGAAGAGCTGGGCTTCGAGCTGATCGAGCCTCTGCGGCAGTTGTTCAAGGACGAGGTGCGACTGGTCGGCGAGGCGCTGGGGTTGCCGGAGACGCTGGTTTGGCGCCATCCCTTCCCCGGCCCCGGCCTGGCGGTGCGCATCGCCGGCGATGTCACTCCCGAGCGGCTCGAGCTACTGCGGGCCGCCGACGAGATCGTCCTGGAGGAGCTGACCGCCGCCGGCTGGTATCGCAAGGTGGCCCAGGCTTTCGCCGTGCTTGTGCCGGTGGCCAGCGTGGGCGTCATGGGCGATGGCCGCTCGTACGAGGGGCAGAACCTGATCGTGATTCGCCTGGTCGAGTCCAAGGACTTCATGACCGCCGACTGGGTCCACATCGACCATGATGTACTGGCCGTGATGAGCAACCGCATCATCAACGAAATCCCAGGCGTCAACCGCGTGGCCTACGACGTATCGAGCAAACCGCCCAGCACGATCGAGTGGCAATAGCCGCCGCAGTCGGCCGCTACTGGGCCGCTACTGAGCCAGGACCGCCGAACGATGAACAAGCTACGCTTCGGAATCTGCGGACTCGGCTGCATGGGACGTAGTCACTTCGCCCGGCTGCACGCTCACCCGCACGCTTGCGTCGCGGCCGTCTGCGATCGGGATGCCGCCCGGCGAGCCGGCGATTGGAGCGACTTACTCGGCAACCTCGACCTGCTAGAAACCGACGGCGGACAGGTTTCACTGGATGGAATCGCGGCCCACGTCACAACCGACGAGCTGATCGCCGACCGCACCGTCGACGCTGTCCTGATCGCGCTGCCGACTCCCCTGCACGCCGACGTGGCGGTCGATGCTCTGGAAGCCGGCAAGCACGTCCTGTGCGAGAAGCCAATGGCCGCCAACGGAGCCGACTGCGAGCGGATGGTCCGGGCGGCGGAGTCCACCGGCCGCACGCTGATGGTGGCCCAGTGCATTCGCTTCTGGCCCCAATACGTGACGATCAAACGCTGCGTGGACGAAGGTCGCATCGGCGCGGTGCGCTTCGCCACCCTGCGGCGTCTGGCCTGCCCGCCAACCTACTCGGCCGACGGCTGGCTGTTGGATGGCAGTCAGAGCGGCGGCGCCCTGCTGGACCTACACCTGCACGACGTCGATTTCGCCCAGCACTTGCTCGGCTCGCCCCAGGCAATCACCGCCCACGGAATGCACGGCCAATCAGGCGAAATCGACCACGTGGCGGCACTGTTCGGCTATCGCGACGGGCGCTACGCCCTGCTCGAAGGCGGCTGGGCCCACGCCGCCCCCTGGCCATTCGAGATGGGCATCACCGTCAACGGCGAACTAGGTACACTAGAGTGGCACTCGGGGCGCGACAACGTCCTGCTCTACGCCGGCGGCGACTCTCCGATCGACCTCCCTCCCACCGGCGACGACGCCTTCCGCGGCGAACTCGACTACTTCGTCGATTGCGTCCGAACCGGCCGGCCGGTCGAGCGCTGCCTGCCAGCGTCGACAGCCGCGAGCGTCGAGCTGATCGAGCGAGAGCGGGCGGCGATCGAATCCGGGCTGACGGTGCCCGTCGCCTGACTGCGTCCGCGGCATGGTCCGGATTTCGCAATGCCCCTGGGCTATTGGACGTGGCTCTCCATTCCCGCAATTCATGCCCGCTGGCAGCCCGCAATCGGTCACGGAGCGGCACAGCCCTTGACCAACCGCCA
>CAZUCH010000169.1:0-6893 GCA_964619045.1 uncultured Planctomycetales bacterium
CGCTGTCGCCGTCGATGTAAGTCAATCCGTTGCCATCGATCCGCTCGGTGACTTGCACACTCTCATTCAGAATCAACGGCAAGCCGCTGGCCGCCGCGTCGAGCTGGCTCGTGGACTCTTGCTTGGGCCAGACGGCGATGTCGGCCGCCTGATAGAGCGGCGGCAACTCCGTCGCAGGGACGAAGGAGTGCAGGACGCAACCGGGCGCCTGGGCGATGCGCGCCGTGTACTCATGCTCTCCGTGGCCGACAAACAGCCCGCGGAACGGCTCGCCGGCGGCTGCCAAATGACCGATCGCGTCGGCCAGGACGGTCGGCCCCTTGTCGCGTGAGAGGCGGCCGGTGTAGATGCAGACGACGTCTTGTTCGGAGAAGCCCAGTCGGGCGCGGAGGGCACGGCGAGCTTCTATGTCGGCCGGGCTGGTCGGGGGTCTGAACATCTGCGTGTCGGTGCCCAGTGGGCCGATCTCGACCTTGGCGGGGTTCATGCCGTAGAAGCGAATCGCGATGTCGGCGGCATCAGTGCTGATGGGGTAGCACTTGGTGGTCATGGCGCTGACCAACCTGCCGATGGTTGCTCGGTACAGCGCCCACTTCGCACGTTGGCGCGGCGACAGCCAGCCGCGCGCCGCCGAGAAGACCGAGGCGTGTACGTGCGATTCGAGGAACAGCTTGTAGCCCAGCCGGGGCTTGTTCAGGGCGGCCTCATAAGTGGTGCGGCAATTGACTTCGAAGCCCTGGACGATGTCCGGCTGGAGCATCTTGAGCGTCGCATACAGCCCGCGCATCCGCAGCTTGCCCCACAGCCATCCGTGCGGCAGTCGATGCACCGTGACACCGTCGGGGCGGCGCGTGACGCCGCACGACACGACGGGCGGACCGAAGTAAGGCTCGTAGGTTTGGGCGTAGTCGGGAGAGTTGAAATAGGGCTGCACGTTGGTGGTGACGAGGTGGACGTCGTGCCCTAGGCGGGCGAGGGCGCGCGGGAGGAAGTTGTCGATGTAGCCCATCTTCTCGCCGTGCCAGATTTGCAGGATGACGATTCTCACGGGCTGCATTCTCGCGGGCGGCGTGTGTCGGTCAGAGGCATCGCAGCGCCTCCGGGTCGGCTGCGTGCTCGTCCAGGCTGGTCACTCGGCCGTCGAGTCGATACACGTGTACGTTGAAGCTGCCGGACCAGGGGAACATGACGTTGAAGAGGTCGGCGTTGTCGAAGTAGGCGTCCTGCATCGGGTGCTGCCATTTGCCGAAGATGAGCTTCTGCCAGTCGGTGGTGCGGATACCCTCGTCCTGGCGCTCGCTAAGCTCGAAGAAGCACAGGCGATCGGCGATGGCCACGACGTGCCAACGGTGCATGTCGGGTACTCGCCAGGCGAACAGCATGTCCTTGCCCAGCGTGGGTGTCTCGATGTAACCGCGGCGGCCGACGCGCATGATCTCACGGCACGCGGCCAGGGGGTCTGGCACGTGCTCCAGTACGTGGGCGCAGTAGACGAAGTCGAACTCGTTGTCCTCGAAGGGCATGTCGGTGACATCGGCCTCGACGAACTCGCGCCCGTCGCGGACCATCGGCGCGTGTCGGTGTTGCGTGCCCGCGGGGAAGCGGTCGAGCAGGACGGTGGCGAAGGGGAATGGATCGCCGCCGCTACCGATATCAAGCACTTTGGCGCCGCTCGGGATGTCGAAGTTGATGTGGCGTTTCTGGTAGGCATAGCGCTGCTGCTCGTCGGGGCGTGGGGCTCTGGGCCGGGCGCGCTCGACGACAATGCCGGCGTGCTCGAGCAGCCAACGTTTCATCGCCGCGCCGATTCTATACTTGAGCGTAGCAGTCTTCATGGTGGAACCTGTGATCGACGACTACCAGGCCGTAGGACTGTGGCGGCGTCTTGCCGGTGCCGAAGTAGTCGCCGTCGAGTACGTCGAACCGGGCCGCATCCTTGACCCAGTCCGCCAAGTGTCCGTTGACTTCACCCCACAGGTTTATGGCGTAGCTGCCTTCGCGCAGCGGCAGGCGCGGGATATCGAGCACGAGGGTGCCGCGTGGCGGCAAGGTCTCGAAGTCGGCGCCGAGCATGCGTGTCCAGGCCATGAACGCCGGCTGTCCGAGTCGCGTCGCGAACGGCACGGATAGCGAGACGTATCGCAATTCGTCATCTGCTTCGTAGTCAACTTCGAGCCGAAAGTCCTGGCCGGTGAGAAACGTGTCGGTGCGGTTCTCGGGCGTTCTGAAGCGGACGTCGGTGAATCGCAAACGGCCGTCGCCGAGCCGATCGCCGCGCTCGCGCAGCATCACCGTCTGTTCTTGCTGCGTACTGAGCACGTAGTGATTGATGGCCTTCTTCCCCGGCCCGTCGAATGTGATTCGGCCGTTTTCCAGCACTATGCCGCGCTCGCAGAGTCCGTCGATCGCGGCCATGTTGTGGCTGACAAAGAGGATGGTCCGGCCGGAGTTGGCGACGTCGCCCATTTTGCCGAGGCACTTCTTCTGAAACTGGATGTCGCCGACGGCCAGCACCTCGTCGACGAGCAGGATCTCGGGGTTGAGATGGGCGGCGACGGCGAAGGCCAGTCGGACGTACATGCCGCTGGAGTAGCGTTTGACGGGCGTGTCGAGGAACTTGTGAATCTCGGCGAAGTCCACGATGTCGTCGAATTCGGCGCGAATCTCGGCTCGGCGCATTCCCAGGATTGCGCCATTGAGAAAAATGTTCTCGCGCCCGGTGAGCTCAGGGTGGAATCCTGTGCCGACTTCGAGCAGGCTGCCGACGCGGCCATTGATGACCGCCTGGCCGGTTGTGGGGCACACTATCCGCGAGAGGATTTTTAGGAGTGTGCTCTTGCCGGCGCCGTTACGCCCGATAATGCCGACAACCTCGCCGGGCTGGACGGTGAACGAGGCGTCGTCGAGGGCCCAGATGAACTCATCGGAACGGCCGTTTTCGCTGAGCATGCGCGCCCGGTTCACGTGGCCTTTGATCGTGTTGGCCAGGGCGCCACGCCAGGTTCGGGCGGCCTCAACGAGCCGTCCGATCCTGTAGCGTTTGCCCAAACCTGCGACTGTCAGAGCGGCACGACCCATCGGAGCAATCCTGCAACGTGGCCGAGTCGCCGAACTTGCGGCGACCGGCCGACACGAATCACGGTCAATCTTCTCTCTGTGGAATATCGGATCAGGCGGCTGGACACCTAAGAGCGCCGAACCCGCCGGACGTGCGTCAATCGGGAACGTTGCGCGCCCGATAGTACGTACAGAGTCCCGCGTTGGGCGTGGCTCTCGGTATGTCTGGACGGCGCCCGGTGCCGCGACGATATCTCAGAGCGACAATGACCGATAACTCATCCGCCACGCTAGCCCCCCCGCCCGAGGCGGCCGGTGCGAGCGATTGGCGTCAGAAGTACTGGAAGCTCCACGGCCGAAGTAGGCGCGTGTTGCGCAACATTGGGCTGTGGCGACGCCTCGGCGTGCTGCGGCGTAAGGCGCTCGCCGCGCGGCGTTATGAGCCGGGCTGCACGACGCTGGACGGCTTCGATGTCGCCTATGACGACTTGTTGTCGCTCTACATGGAGTACAAGCACATTTTCGCCTGGGGGATTTATGATTTTTCGCCGAGTTGCGAGCGCCCGCTGGTGCTCGATTGCGGCAGCCACATCGGCGTCAGTGTCATGCGGTTCAAACACATCGCGCCCGGTTGCCGCGTGGTGGCCTTCGAGCCCGAGCCCGAGATTCTGAGGCTGTTGCGCCGCAACATGCGCGAGAACCAGATCGAGGATGTGGAGATCGTGCCGGCGGCGCTGGCCAGCTCACGTGGGACCGGCAGGTTCGTCGCTGACGGAGCCGATGGAGGCGCGCTGGCACTCGACGGGTATGTGCCCCCGGCGGCCCGTGAGGTTGCGACGGTGCCACTGTCGGAATACCTGGACGAGCCCGTTGACCTGTTGAAGATGAACATCGAAGGCGCCGAGCTGGACGTGCTGCGGGAGGCCGCCCCCCTGCTCCACAACGTCCGGCAACTGGTCGTCGAGTACCACGGATTCCCGGAATGTGGCCAGCGGCTGCACGAGCTACTGGGGTTGCTGGATGAGTGCGGCTTCCGATACCTCGTACACCACTTCGACTACGAGACCAACGGCGCTGCTAGTCCACCGTTCGCGATGAACGAGGGGACGCGGTTCTTCCAACTCGTGGCGGCGACACGCCTGTGGGAGCGTCGGGGTGCGGCACCGCGGGCAACATCACGCCAGCCTCAAGAGACGGTCAGTGAGACGGTTCCCGAGCCGGTGAGTCGGCGGTTCGGGTTTGACCGCGGACTCCCGGTGGATCGACACTACATCGAAGACTTTCTGAACACCTGGCGGGCGGACATTGCGGGCGATGTGCTGGAAATCGGGGCGAACACGTACACGCGTAAGTTTGGCGGCCCGCAGGTCCGTCGTGGCGACGTACTGCACGTGCAGGAAACCGAACACGCCACTGTAGTCGCCGACCTGACTCGGGCTGACAACATCGCCGACGCCAGTTACGACTGCTTTGTCATGACGCAGACGCTGCCGTTCATCTTCGATGTCCAGGCGGCACTGCGAAACACGCACCGCATCCTGAAACCCGGCGGCGTGCTGCTGCTGACGGTGCCGGGCATCAGCCAGCTTTCGCGCTATGACGAGCAGCGTTGGGGCGACTATTGGCGATTTACGCCGCAGTCTGTAAGGCGGCTTCTGGAGGAGCATTTTAACGCGGCGGAGGTGCAGTTGACGGTATACGGCAACGTGCGTGCCGCGCAGGCCGTTCTTGATGGTCGGGCGGCGCACGAGCTGCGGCCGATCGATTTGTCACACGTGGACGGGGAATACCCGGTCATCATCGCCGCTCGGGCCGTGAGACAGGAACATCCGTGAGCACGCCGGTCAGTACCATCGCCCCCGCATCGCTGCCCGCCCGTTTGTGGCGTCGATTCGCGCCGCCGACGCTGGTGCTGTTGTACCATCGTGTGGTGCCGGAGGTTGGGCGGGATGCGAATCAGCTCGCGGTCAGTACAGAGAACTTCGCCGCCCAGATGGCCGGACTATCGACCTGCGCACGAGTGCTGAGCTGCGGGGAGTTCGTGCATGGGCTGGAGTCGCGCCGGCGCTGTCCGACCATCGACGGGCGACCGCGTGTGATGATCACATTCGACGACGGTTACGGCGACAATTTCCGCTGGGCCTTGCCAATCCTGCGCAGTTGCGACATGAGCGCCACGGTCTTCGCGACAAGTGGGTTGATCGGAAGGGACGAGCCCTTCTGGTGGGATGCGCTGGAGGAGATCGTGTTTGCCGGCTCGCTGCCGGAGTCCGGCTGGAAGCTACCCGACAACGCAGTCGTTCCGGCTGACGAAAATCGGACGAGCGCGTACGGCGCCGTCCATCACGCACTCAAGTCGTTGCCCGATGACGTTCGGCGCGGGGTGTTGCGTGACCTCGGGCGGCAGGCTGGCGTAACGCCGCGGGCGACGGACGACGCGCGTCCCATGACCTGGGACGAAATGCGGGCGTGGCAAGCGGCGGGGATGTCGGTGGGCGGACACACGCGAACCCATCCTGTGCTAGCCGCGCTGGAGCCAGACGAGATCGGCGTTGAGATCGCCGGCTGTAAGGAGGACTTGGAGCGTGAGTTGGGTTCGCCGGTGGAGACGTTGGCCTACCCTTATGGCTCGCGAGATGCGTTCGACCAGCGTTGTGAGAGTGCGGCCCGCGCGGCCGGGTATCGCTGCGCATTCGCCAACCGTAGCGGCAATGCGCGCTGGAGCCGGAGTGTGTACGCGGTCCCTCGCTATCTGGTGCGTAACTGGGGCGGCAACGAGTTCGCGGCCCGTTTCGAGGGGTGGAGCCGATGAGCACATCGTGGCCCGAGCATGTCAACGTCCTGATGGTCGCCGCCCAGCAGACTGGCGGCGGCGCTGGGCGGGCCGGCGAGTTGCTGTCGGCCGAGCTACGCGCCAGCGGGCATACCGCAAACTCCTTCGTACGCGACAACCGCACCGCCGAGCCCACGTGTCACCCGATTGTCCACTGGCGCGTCGCGCCGTTGATGCGTTGGCTGCACGCGCGTGGCTTCCCTGAGCTGGGCAACTTGACGTCGCTGCTGTGGCGTTGTCGCTCGGAGTACGCCGCCGCCGACGTGCTGCACTTGAACAACATCCATGGCGAGTACGTCTCGCTGCTCGCGCTGCCGCTGTGGGGTTGGGACAAGCCGCTCGTGTGGACGCTGCACGATTTCTGGCCGCTGACGGGCAACTGCGCTACTCCGCGGTCGTGTACGCGCTGGCAACGGTCGTGCGGACGTTGTCCGCTGGTGGGTGTGTACCCGATGGCGGACGTGGACCGCAGCCGCTTCTATCGCCGGCTCAAGCCGCGCATCTTCGCCGCCGCCCGGCCGCACATTGTCACGCCGTCGGCCTGGCTGGGTGATCGGATGCGCGAGATTCCTCTGCTGCGCAATCTACCGCACCGAGTGATTCGCTATCCAATTGACTGTGAGACATTCTCGCCAAGACAGGATCCGGCGTCACTCCGGCGGAAGTTCGGTCTGGACGCGGACCGGCCGACGGTGGTTATGGCGGGACACGCGTGGTCGGACCCGTTCAAGGGGCCGGACCAGGCGGTTAGTGCGTTGCGACAAGCGCGGGAGCGCGTGCCGGACCTGCAACTGCTCATCATCGGCAAGCACAGCGATAAGCTGCTGGCACGGAGCGGGCTTGCTGGGCGGGCGTTGCCGTTCCTTCAGGGTCGCGAGCCGCTGGCCGAGGCGTATTCGAGCGCGGACCTGTGCCTCTTCCCATCACGCGCCGAGAACTACCCGCTGACGATTCTGGAATCCATGGCGTGCGGCACGCCGGCGGTGGCCTACGACGTGGGCGG
>CAZUCH010000170.1:0-5315 GCA_964619045.1 uncultured Planctomycetales bacterium
GGCCAACGGCTCTCGCCACTGCGAGAGCGGAAGGCTCGTGCCAAGGTTGGCTGGTTCGCTGCCACGAGCGAAATGTATCCGATTGCCAGCGCGCGCGTCAAGCTCCCATGCGAGACACTAACGTCAGCACCCGCACCGGAACCGCTCACGGTTGGCCCATTTATTTGAGTAATCGCGTTGATTCCCGAGCAGCCAACATGGGCGGGATGCTCAACTGCTGGGACGCATCCTGCCGCGTCTTGTCAATCCGCTGCAACATCATGTCCATGGCGCGTTGGCCGATCTCCGTTGCCCGAGGGTCAATGGTGGTCAGAGTGGGCGCAGACATGCTGCCCGCCAACTCGTTGCCTTGCCCCATGACGGCGATGTCGCGTCCAGGAACACGTCCGGCCTGTTGGCACAGGCTCATGAGTTCCAGCGCCAAGTAGTCGTCCGACGCCACCAGCGCACGGATCCCGTCTAATCTAGCCCGTACAGGCTCTAGCCGATTGCCGGCGGTCGGACCGCGTGCCGCGACGGTGATGGTGATCTGTTCAGGTTCGAGTCCCGCCGCCCGACACACTTCCTGGAACCCGGCCAGCCGCTCATCGGCGGCTGTTGAACCGGCTTCATGCACGTAGAACAGGCCCGTAGTGACCGCATTCAGCATATGCCTGGCGGCCAGCCGACCGATCTCGGCTTGGTCGGGCATCAGGACGTCGGCGCGAATGCCGTTGAGTGCGGCTGATGCTACGAGCGGCCGATCGCCGAGGGCGTCCAGCACGGTGCGCAGCGCGCCGACTTGCGGAGTGGCCGCGAGCAGCAGGCCGTCCACACGCTCGCCGGCCATCAAGCAGAGGTGGGTGATCGCCGCGCTGGGATCATCGCCGAGTTCGGATACCTGCACTGCGTAGTGATCGGCATAGGCCCGCGAAATCACGCCGCGCACGAATCCAGCAGCGAAGCTGAGCCGCAGGTCGTCCACGAGGACGGCGATGGCGTAGCGCCTCCCGGTTGCCAGGGACCGGGCGGCGTGGCTGGGAACGTATTTCAACTCGGCGCAGGCCTTCAGCACGCGCTGCTTGGTTCGTTCGCTAATGTCTGGGCGGTTGTTAAGCGCGCGTGATACGGTTCCGCGTGAGAGTTCGGTGTGCCGGCTGATGTCTTCAATAGTAACCTTGCTCATGACCTGTCCCGCCAAGCCCCGCTCCGTGCGTTAGAAACGGCGCCATGCATAGGTGTCATACCCTGGAACTGACTGATTCCGCACGTGAGTTATTGTATCCGATAACCGACCGGCTTCAATCAGCAAATGCAATCAGTTTTCCATTCTGGTGGCAAGTGTCCAGCGGAGCGCACTGCAACCGCACCGAGTCGTAACTCTCGGTGCGGCAGTGGATTATGAGTCAAGGCTGGGGCTGTCTACGGCCCGAACAGCTCGATCAGCAACTGGTCGCCATCCTGAGTGCCGATGGCGGTCAGGTCCGCTGACGGCAGGAGACTAGCCGTCACAAACCCCAGGCCGCCGTCTGTAACCAGTCCCACGGTCTCTGTCATGATGTCCGTCGCGTTGCCGGTAGTGGGCCGCAGGCCGGACAGCAGGCCGATCTGATGCACGACCGCGTTGCCGATTGCTGTGCCCAGGGCGGCGTCGGCCAACCCTCCATTTGCGTCGATGATCTCATCCACCGAAACGACCGCCCGCCCGCTGAGGGTCACGTTTCGCGGGTCGATGAAGCTGGGCAAGCCGTAGAACATCAGGTCGGCCGCGGTTATCGCGAAATCGCCGTTGACATCGTGATCGGTGATATTGAGAGCGTCGACCATGGCGCCGGTACAGTCGAAGTAGATCGTGTTGACGGGTGTGGCTGAGCTGGCGGGCGGATCCTCGCTGACAACCACATCGTAGGCCGCCAACAGCGCCGTGACGCGCGCAACCGTGGCCGCCTGAACCGCCGCGTCGGCGGCGTCGCCACGATCGGAGGGGTCGAAAGCCGCGACGTCAAAGGCCGCCGAGTCGTAGACCGCCACCTGGGTCGTGCCGTCGAAATTCAGGTGGATGTACTGCTGCCTGGGCAGGCTGTCGGTCGCGAAGTCACGCTCCACACTCACGTTTAGGCTGGTGACGTATGCGGAGTCCATACCGTCGAGTACGACGTAGTAGTGCGTGCTGTCGTGCCCAACGATCAAGCGTGTGTCCTTCGAGAACAGGGTGCGCTCATCCTGATACCAGGCAAACAGCTCCTGCGCGTTGTCGAGAATCAGTACGCTGAAGCCGTTCTGGAAGTAGGTCTCTCCGTAGCCCGGCAGCGTCATGAGGCTGAGGAACAGTCGATCGCCGGCCTCAAACCCGCCCAGGCTGAAGATCTGCCGCGCTCGCGTGGCGGGCACGGCGATGCTGGCTTCTTCGTCCGAACCGATGGCCAGTGGGATCAGCGGTACGACGGTCGGATCGGTCAGATCCCGGGCGAATTCCGGGAGTACCCTCACCGCGGCGGTGGCGTAGGTTCGCGCGGGCGCACTGCGGTCGGTGGTCAACTCGAGCCACAGGCGGTAGGTCAGCGCGCTGTCCACGGTGCCCGCGGGCACCCCGGAGATGTCCAGGGCAGCGGGAATGACGATATTCATGTCGTTTCCGTTGGGCGGATCGGTATCGAGTTGGATATCGCTGGCGGCCGCCACTCCGATGAGCAGGTCGTCCCCGTCGGGCGAGAAGCCGACCACGGAGACCGCCGAGATGCATGGGGCGATGGCCCGTTCGAGCGTGCCGCTGGCGACATCCCAGATGCGAGCGGTGTGGTCGTTACCACCAGTCGCGATGCGTGAGTCATCGGGCGCGAAGGCCACGGTCAGAACGTCGCCGCTGTGACCGGTGAAGGTCTCGACGATGGCGCCGTCGGACAAGCGCCACAGGATTGCCAGGTCGTCGGCCCCGCCGGTCAGCAGGAAGTCTCCGTCGTTGGAGAAGGCCACGGCGTTGATGGCACCGGTGTGTCCGCCGACCAGTCTCAACTGAAGCACGCCGTTCAGCGTGCTCCACAGTCGGGCGATTCCGTCCGCGCATCCAGTCACGATTGACCGGTCCTCGGTTGGGGAGAAGGCGACCGCGTTGACCGCTTGGCCGGCGTGATCGAAGCGCCGCAGCTCGGTGCCGTCGGCGATGTTCCACAGAATCGCGATTCCGTCTTCGTCGCCCGAGAGGCCCTGCGTGTCGTCGGGGGACAAGGCCACCGAATTGACCGCGGCGGCATGGCCGACGAAAGCCTGCAGAACGGTGTCGCTGTCGGTATCGCGGAGGGCCACGGTCTGGTTGGCGGCTCCCAGCAGGAAGCTCTCGCCGTCGGATGCAAAGGCCACGGAATTAACCGCGTCGCCCACGCCGGTGTATGTGCGCAGCGCGTCTCCAGTGGCGACGTCGAACAGCACCGCTGTTCCGTCGTCGCTGCCGCTGAGCACGAGCGTGGCGTCGGGTGAATACACGGCGGAGTTGACCAGGTCGGAGTGCTCCTCCAACCGTGCCACCTCGGCTCCGCTATCGACGTCATAGACGGCGACCTGCGCGTTGCAGGGGTCTAGATCGCCGTCCAGCCCGACGCGCACCCGGAAGGGGACTCCGGGCTCTACGTCGTAGACCGCCTGGACCCACAACGGGGTCGAAGGGGTCAGCACCAGGTTGCGGATGGAGTCGGGCGGCGATCGGAACTCAATCTCCGGGGCCGGAATCCCGAGCTCGATCATCTGTTCGGCGGTCCCGGTTACTCCGGTAGCATCGGTCACCGTGAGAATCACACGGTAGGCCCCGGCGGTTGCATACGTGTGCGGAATGACGGCCACTGTTGAGACGATCCCGTCGCCGAAGTTCCAGTGGTAGCCCAGGACATCGCCGGCCGCGGCATCGGGGTCGACCGAATCCGACGCATCGAAGCTGAAGGCTGCCGGGGCGTTATCGGCCGCCACCCGATCGACCTGCAACACGGCAATGGGTGCATCGGTGATACTGATGGAGATGGTTTTCGAGGAACTGGCGTTGAGATCATCGGTCAGGGTCAGTGTGACGGTGAAGTCACCGTTGTTCTGGAAGACGTAGGTCGGCGCGATTTCGGCGCTGGTGCCGCCATCGCCGAAGTCCCAGGCACGCGAGACGATCACTCCGTTGTCGGTGCTGCCCGAGGAGCTGAAGCCCACGCTCAGCGGCGCGACGCCGCGCACGATGTCCGTGGTCAGCACGATAGTCGGCGGCAGGTTGAATTGCCCACCAGTGCCCGTTCCGCCGTCGCCTGCATCGGGGCAGCCGCCCGTGAGTATTGCCCCGGCCGCGACCAGCGTCGTCGCTGCCACCCATGTTACCTTTATGCTCGGCTTGCGCATGCACAACTCCTACACACTCTCGAGTGAAGACTGATTCGTCGTGTGATAAGTATGCGGGCGTCAAGGAGTCGTATCAAGGCCTCGGCGGGCGGAGACGGCTATTATAGTGTAGGTGTCAGCGCCAAATGTGGTACAATGAGGTAGTCGGGGTCGGCCGATGGTGGGGATAGGCCGGCGTCGCATGTGACCGATTTCCATTGGAGGCCTTGATGGATACCGCGGCGAGAATCAGGATTCTGATCGTGGCATTGCCGCTGTTGCTGGCCGGCTGCCCGTTCCAGGCTCCCGATAACACCGCTCAGACGCCGGTTTCCAGCGGCTCCGGTGCTCCTCCAGCCTCGGATTCTGGATCGCCGGCTGTCGGTCCACCGGCGGGTGGCGATTCGGCGACCGACGGCGATGGCGCGACGGAAAACCCGGCCGGAAGCACGCTTCCTGCCGTGATAGGGGGCGATACGAGTGACGCAACGGCCTTTCCGGATGCTCTGACGGTCGATTATCCGGGCTGTGACGAGCCGGTTGAGGCCGCATTCTGGCGGTCTGAGGTCTTGAGGCTGGTAAATGTGGAGCGGGTAGCGGGGGGCCTTGATCCAGTCGTCACAAATGCCACCCTCGAGGACCAAGCCACGCAGTATGCTTGCGAGCTGATCTTCTACGATTTTTTCGGGCATGAAAACCCGTCTACCGGCTCGACACTGAAGGATCGGGCCGGCGAGTTTGGATATGTTTATTGGATCATTGGTGAAAACTTGGCCGCGGGCCAACTTTCTCCCGCCGCCGCCGTCGCCGACTGGATGGATAGTCCGTGTCACCGGGAGAACATAATGAACCCGGTCTTTACCGAGTTGGGGATCGGGATTCGGTACGGGGGCGACTACGGTTACTACTGGGTGCAGGAGTTCGGTCGCCCGTTCACGGCCGAGCAACCCACTGAGCCAACCTACCAAGACCCGGAGTGTGAGCACTAG
>CAZUCH010000170.1:5415-6860 GCA_964619045.1 uncultured Planctomycetales bacterium
GGGGTGGACACCTATCAACTTATGAAGAAGCACGACGCCAAGCCGGGCAACGAGCCTGGTGTTGGTATGGGCGTCGATCGGCGACTGCCATTGGAGGCGGAAGAATGCTATTTGCGTGGACTCCCCAGAGGATTCGCATCGCGGTCTATTTCGCTGCCGCTTACCTCGCTATGTGCTAGCTCGGTTATGATTCTTCCGTTTGTGGAACGCGGACGGAGGTTCTCGGAGCCTTGAGCCAGCCCAGATTCACCATTGACGATTTGAGCACGTGGGTCGAGATGCGCTTCGACACCGCCGGCGGTCCGGGTGGCCAGCACGTCAACAAGGTCAGTACGCGAGCCACACTGCTCTTCGATTATCGGACCTGCTCGTTTTTCACCGACGCTCAGCGGGACCGCATCACACGCCGATACGCCACCCGGCTGACTCGTGATGGTCGCCTGCGGGTGGTCGCCGGGCAGTCGCGCTCGCAGTCGGCGAATCGGGCCACGGCTGAGGCCCGTTTGCTCGATCTGCTCGAACAGGCCCTGCACGTTCCGAAGAAGCGGCGCGCCACGCGGCCCACCGCCGGCTCGCGACGCCGGCGTTTGGCGGACAAGAAGAGGCGGGGCGAAACCAAGCGTAATCGGCAATCCAGACCTTCGCCGGACGATTAACGCACCGCGCGGCAGTTTCGGGAGCGATTTAGGCGAATCCCACTTACAGCGTGCGCGAGGCCAATCAGACGGGATGACCCAACAGTTGGAGGTGGATGCGATTGAGCCAGCGGAAGTAGGTGAGAGGAAGCGGTCGGGAGGGGATCACAGCGCGGTGTCGTGCGTGGTCGCGGTGCTGCTGGCCTGTCTCACGGCCGCGGAACTGGTTGGCTGAAGTGAACAGATCGATGCATGAGGAATCGCTGGCCGCTGCTCGGCGGTCGGTCACCCGGGGCTTCCCACTGGGCGGCGAATCCTGGAGGGCGAGGATCGCGCATCGCCTCGGCCTCGACATCACGCTCCGCCCCAGTGGCCGTCCACGGAAAGAAACAGACAAATCATCCCGGCACCTTTTCTGACCATGACACCTTTTCTGACCTGGGGGAGGCGACCACGAACGGCTGCTTTTCGTAGCAGCCGCAGAGCGGGCCTTGATGAAAGGCACGATTAACCCCTGTGGTTTCTTCGTTCGCGTGGTTCGCTCGAAACTCTGGCACCACGTAACGCAAGGGGATGAGGATGCTGCTCACCAACGCCTGAAAAGGCATTTCTACGGTGAAGAGCGAAAACGCGAGCGAGAGCCGGTGCGAAAAGCGAGAGCACCACGAATCGAGCTGTCCGAGGATGCCCGCCTCGTGCAGGCGGTCAGGAACGTCGTTTTGAAACATCGAATTTCCGGGGATCCGTTCCACGTTCTCAGAACCGGAGCACAATACCGAGACTGGACGCGGGAGCGTTGGGATAGGGCGG
>CAZUCH010000171.1:0-6859 GCA_964619045.1 uncultured Planctomycetales bacterium
GGTTGCGGACCTCCTCGGCCACCACGGCGAAGCCCTTGCCGTGCTCGCCGGCGCGGGCCGCCTCGACGGCTGCGTTCAGTGCCAGCAGGTTGGTCTGGAACGCGATCTCCTCGATGACCTTGATGATCTTGGAAATCTGGCTGGACGAGTCGTTTATTGCGCCCATGGCGCTGTTGAGCTGCCCCATCGTCTCGTTGCCTTCGGTGGCATTGCCGCGTGCCTTGCCCGCCAGGTCGTTGGCCTGCTTGGCATTCTCGGCGTTGGTGCGCGTCATCGCCGCCATCTCCTCCAGCGCACTGGACGTCTCCTCCAGCGACGAGGCCTGCTCGCTGGCGCCCTCCGCCAACTGCTGCGAGGCCGACGATACCTGCGCCGCCGCGTCGTTGACCTGATCGGCGCCTTCGTTCAAACCGGTGATAATGCGGTTGAGCGGCTTGGTGATCCCGCGAACGATGAAGAAAGCCAGAAGCGCGCCGACTAGCACGGCGATGGCCAAACCTGTGAGCATGACCATGACTGAGGCGGAGAGGGCGCTGGCGGCCTCGTTGGCGATCTTATCCGTGTTCGTGATTCCCGCATCCGCGATCGTTCTGCACGCCGCGATCACCTTGCCGCCCGCCTCCCCGCGCTGTTTGCCCAGGTTCTGAAGGTCCTTCCACTGCGCCAGGAAAGACGTCAGCCCGGCGGCGTACTGTTCGCCGGCCGTCTTGGTGTTATCGATACGTTTCAGATCCGCTTCCAAGCGGGTAATCTGGCTTAGGGCGGCATACTTCTCCTCCATCTTCGAGAAGTTGGCTATCGCTGCTTCCATGATCGCCGGCGTTCGCGTCGCCTGAGCCTTGAACGCTTTCAAGCGGGCATCGTTGCCCATGTCGATGATGTCGTTGACCAGCGTGATTTTTTCGTGCCGCTCGTGCATGTCCGTAGCCAGCTTGTCCTGCTGAGTTTCAAGGAACACCTCGCACTGGGCGACATACTGCCCGGCCGACGTATCCATTGCGCTGCGATGTTCATCTAGCTTGAGGAAGTTGCTCAGATAGTCATCCATTGCCACAAGATAAGTGTCAGTAGCCGTCTCGATTGTGTCGATCTGCCTGAGATTCGCATCACCGCGAGTGATCTCTCGCAGCTTCGCGGTGATCTCCTCCACGCCCCTGAACGTCTTCATGGCCTCCCGCATGAGCGGCGGATCCTGGAACGCCTGGGCCTTGAAGTTGCCGACTCGGGCGGCGTTGCCCGCATCGATGACGTCGTTGACCAGAGTGATTTTCTGAAGGCGTTCCTCGAGGTTGGCGCCCTCTTCCTTGAACTCCCGCTGTATCGCTTCATTCTGGCTGACCAGGAAATCATTGCAGTTCTTCATGTACGCGGCGGCATTGGCGTTCATCTGCTCGCCGGCGGAGACCATCGCTTCGTTCGTCTTGATATACGCCGCCATGTTCTCGGCATAGCTGTCGGCGGCCGTCTGGGTGACGTCGATTCTCTCGATGTCCTCGGCGTCTCTGGTGATCTGGCGCAGCGGAGTCGTATACTTCTCCAGTCCGGCCAGGAGTTCCACGGCCTCCTGCATGAGCGCCATGTCGTTTGCCCCCTGGGCCTTGAAGTTCGTAACGCGCGCCTGCGTGCCGACGTTGACGATGGCCGTGACGAGCTTGACTTTTCTCTGCCGCTCGTCCAGGTCGGTCCTGAAGTTCTTGTTCTGACCGTCGAGGAAATCGTTGCAGTTCTTCATGTACGCCGCCGCGCTCTGGTCGAGTTGTGCGCGTTCGGCGCCCAGCCCCGTTATGGCCTTCTCGGTTTGCTCCATGAGCCCGGCGTAGATGTCCGCGGCGCTCTGAGCTTCCGTGACATGGCCTTGCAGGGCTTTGAGATTGACCGCCTGCTCGGCCAACTCCGCAGCCTCGCCGATGTGTTTTTGGACCAGCGCAATTTCCTCCTGCGCTTGCGTGTAGAACTCCTTTTCCTCGCTCAACCCGTACCCGCGCATCGCGTACATGACCCGGTTAGCGGCGCCGCGCAGATCAACGGCCACCTTAACCTCGGGAACGTACTCCTCGGCGAGTTTGGTGGACTCGCCCGCCACGGTCTGCATCTTCCAGACGGACATGCCTCCAAGCAGCACGGCAATTCCGACGAGCGACGTGAATCCCAATGCGATCTTTGTTCCAAGTTTCATGTGCATTACCCTTTCATGGACTTAGGTTTGCGTGAACTGGGTCACAGTGCCCTTGCGTTTCCGGGTCGTTGTCCGCCCCGACAATCAAACGCTTAACGATATCTCCGAGATTCTGAGCATCCCGAGCATACTGAACGACCGGAGCCGCCCCGTTCTGCCCGGACACCCATTCCACACTGATTTGATCCTGCGAGTAGCCGTACGTGACGTTGGCGTACTGTCCCACGGGGCCGCGCAGTACGGTTATCTGCGAGAGCATGAAGCCTTCGGCCACGAGTTTATCGACGATATTCGGCAGGCTGTCGCAGTGCCCGGCCACGACGATAAAACGCACGCGCGGCCTTTCGTACTTGTAGATGTCGTACGTTTTAATCTTCTTGACGACGTGCCCGAGCAGGTTGGTGACGTCGCCGCCGTAGACCTTGTCGAGCGGGCTGATATGCGCCATATAGCCGAATTTGCCCGGATAGGTCGCAACCACTGCCGTGCAGGTCGATACGCCGACTGTTCGCAGCAATTCGCCGTGGTTCGCTCTGACGAACTCGTCCATATCGACCTTGACGGCCTTCTGGTCGCTTACAGGTACGGGGCCGGCGTCGTCGCACAGCGGCACGTTCGACAGATGGCGGACGATGACGTCGTGGTAGAACTGTCGATGCTGCCCGAAGTGCTCGGTAATGATCTGGGCTTCGTCCACCTTGGCCACCACCAGCCACTGCGTGCCCATGAACTCCACGACTTCAAACGAGGTCAGCGCGGTAAAACCCCGGTAGTCCGTGACCGTTCTGTGACCTTGCTTCTCATGAAACTTGGTCTTGACGTTCCGGTCGTCGAGTCGCTTACTCAGAATCGTCGAGTCGCCTTCGAAGCTCGACTCGGTCAACATGTAACCTGCATGGTTCACCAAGAAGGTTTCCCCGGTTTCGCCCAGTTGCTCGGCGCCGGCAAAAAGCGAGTTCACTTTATTGACGGCGCACTGCAACACGAGCCAGCCGAGGGGCCGCCCGTTCACGTTGACCGGTTCGACGAAAAAGGCCGCCGGCTCGCACGAAGCTGCGTAGTACTGGAAATCGATGAACATCTCTTCCCGCGGATCCGCGCGCAGACATTGGGCCAGCGGCGAGCGGGCCAGATCGCCCTCGAACAGATTGTGCTGAAAGTCCGATTCCTTTCGGATCGTGTAGAAAATGTCGCCGCCGACGTCGATCATGAGGATGTCATAGAAGCATAGATATTGTCTTATGTAACGCTCGTCGATCGCCGCGCGGAAGTCCGCGATTCTCCGCGCCAACTCCGCCGGAGGCCTGTCGCCTTCCTGTTGCAGGCGCGAGTACTTCCGGTAGATGTCGAAAAACTCTATTAGTGCCTTGTCCGTCGCCGCCCGACTCGCCGCCTCGTGGACTTGATCACAGTACCGCTTGAATTGCCGGACCTTCTCCTGGCGAGCATAGTCGAGACGAACAAAGCTCCATTCGTGAGGTCCCCTGGCTGACGCCTCTGCGACCCAAGTGAACAGAATCACGAGCGGCGCCAATGTGCGGACCGCGGAGGATCGTAGTACGCCTTTACCCATCGCCACGCCATGCTCCCGTAGTTTCGATCGATCCGGTCTCGTCAGTGTCGCACACGTTGCCTGCCACGCGGATGACGAAAATGTCCATCACGCCGGCGTCGAACAGCTCCTCAACCGGGACGCGCGAATCCGAACAGGTGATGACCGTCGCGTAGGCATGGTTACCCTGACTCTCAGTCCCCGCCTGACGCAGACGCTCCGCGCCGGCGTTCGGGCGGATCGACTGGCCGGTCACAAACCGCTCGTTGCCTTGCTTGAGAAAACCGATCGCCTTGTCCGGGCTCTTCTTCGCCTCGGCCGCCCCGGCGGCGTGCGCTTGTTGAGTGGCCTGCACGCCCGGCGAGTCAGGACCGGTCTGTTGGCCGTCGTCGGCAAGTGAGACGCTCACAACACCCAGAAGGCTCAGCATGGCCAACGGCTTCACGAATGCCAGCACGTGTTTCACCAGTTTGGTTCCCAGAGTCATGATCTTGCTCCCTAGGCGGTCATATGGGCTATGCCGCCGCATGACACGTTGTCAGCACGCCCCTCCAATAGAGGCGCGAAGTCTCCTGTTCGTAACGTCAGCTTCTTCGGTGTACACACCCACCACGCGCCACGCGGGCTCGACAGTGAGTCCACACCGTGGCGCAGCCCGGCTGCAGCTCATAAAACCAGACCCGGTTGCACGATGCATGCCTCTTCGGGGGCAGCGGCACACAGGCGCATCGGGGCCTTGCGAGCGTGTTCCGGCGGAGCATCCACAGCGTTGGCGAGCGTTCATGCCGACGTGGCGCTCCCGGCGTCCTGCCTGTTCAGATAGCACAGGATGTAGTTGCCGTGAGCGACAGATCTGCTGAACAGTATGGCCAGGTCCACCAAGGGGGGCCATCCTGGCCAACCATCGACGCACGCCAGAACAAGGCATATGCCCCTAGAATCGTACAAACGGCACCGTGAGTTGAGTAATTGGGAGAGACAATCGCTACGATTTCCGCAACACCTTGCACGACACGGACTTACGTCTCGTTACGACCGGCGTCGCATACGCTCTGCGCAGTCCTTGCGGGTCGTGGCCGCCCCTGCACCCCAGCCGCCGGCCGGCAAACGGACAGTCGCGCGCTGGACCGTCACGTATCACCGAACAAGTTATTGCACGAATGCCACCTGAGACGTGCGTGTGGCCGAAGAGAGACGCGATCGTCAGTAGGCCTTCTTGAGCCGGACCGGGCCGGTCAACTTCCTTACGGTTGCGGCTCTGATCGCCCCAGTTCTAAGCGGAAAGCCCATTACTACTCGGCGGGCTCTGACACGGGTTGGCTTGAGGGGCTTTCGCCGACGGCTTCCCGGAACTCATCCACGGCGTCGTCGAGCCCCTCTTTCATCTGCTCCCAGGCTTCGTCGCTGGCGCCGGCGAGTTTCTTGAGCGTTTCACGCGCGGCTTGCGCTCGCCGAGTCCATGTCTCGATCTGCTTCTCGATGGCGGGACGGGCCTCGTCCGAGGCTTCCCGGGCGCGCTGCTTGAGCTTGTCGACCTGCTCGTCGAGCTGGGCCAGCTCGCGTTCCACCTCCTCCGCATAACGCTCGCGCGCTTCCCTGATCATGCGCCCCGCCGCATCGACGGTTTCGCGCGTCTTCTGTTTGAGTTCGTCCCAGGAGGCGTCTTCGTCGCTTGTTGTCGGAGCGGAGCTCGCCGGCCGCGTTGTCGGAGTCTCGCCGCGCTGTTCGCACCCCGTCAGGCTCACGGCCGCCGCGGCCACACACATCCAGATGCTGATTCGTCGCATGTCGCGTCCTCTCGCGTGTCTTACTCGGCCGCCTTCGCGCAGCGGCACAGGACTACTCCCCCGAGGTTCATGCGCCGCAGTCGCACGTCGATGAATCCGGCCGCCTCGAGCCGGCGCTGCATCCCGCTCGCGGTCTCGAAAGTCCGGATCGAGCGCGGCAGATAGCGATACGCCCCCGAGTTGTCCCGGCTGATCGCCGCCGCCACGCGCGGCAGCACATGGTCGCAATACGCTTGGTACACCCAGCGCAGCAGCGCGTTTTCCGGCGGTGCGAACTCGAGGATCACGACGCGGGCACCGGGGCGGGCGACACGGTACATCTCGCCCAGCCCCGCCGGCAGATCGCGAAAATTGCGTACGCCGAAGGCACAGGTGATCGCGTCGATCGACTCGTCGGCTAATGGCAGCCGCAGGGCATCGGCGCGCAACAGCCGGGCGTTGTCGGGCAGACCACTGGCGGTGGCCCGGGCCAACATCGCGGCCGAAAAGTCCAGCCCCAGAACAAGTCGGGGGGCCGGCGTGACGGCGGCGAGTCCGCGCAGCATGTCGCCGGTGCCGCAACAGATGTCGAGCACGACGTCGCCGAGCCGTACGTCCGCGGCCGCGACGGCTCGGCGGCGCCAGACGGCGTCGCGGCCCAGGCTGGCTACAGTGTTGACACGCTCGTAGGTGGGCGCGATGGCGTCGAACATGGACTCGACGCGCGCGGCCTTGTCAGGTCGGGAATGCGGGTCGCGGAGCGTGTCGGCGTCCCACATGGGCGGCTGTGAATCACGATTATCAAGCCGGGACATACCCTGATCGCTCCGCGCGCAGCTCTGAACGAACGAGCGGGGCGCTCCGAACTCAACGCGCCCGGGGCGCCCCAGCTCCTCCACTAACACTACACCACCCCGCGCCCCGCGCGGGGACGATGCCTGTCTCATACGTAGGTATTGTGACCGAGCGGGGCCGGTTTGTCGAACAAGAGCCACCAGCTCGGCTATAATCTCGCCACTGTAATCTCGATCAAGCGCAACCGACTCGCGAGGAATGCGACATGCTCGGAATCATCGGCGGCACCGGACTCGGGGAGGCGCTGTTCGGGCAGACCGACGGCAAAACGCACGACATCGAAACGCCTTTTGGACGCCCAAGTGCCCCGATTCGCGTTGTCAGTTGGCACGGCCTCGATGTCGCCCTGCTCGCCCGGCACGGCGACGGACACGTCTTCAACCCCTCGCAAGTCCCCTACCGGGCCAATATCTACGCCCTCAAATCGCTCGGCGTGACCCACATTCTTGCCAGCGGTGCCGTTGGCTCGTTGCGCGAGGAGCTTGCTCCGCGCCAACTCGCAATCGTCGA
>CAZUCH010000172.1:0-6718 GCA_964619045.1 uncultured Planctomycetales bacterium
AAAGTTCCAACTGCCCAACATGCGATACAGGACCGTGAGGCGGGCTCGAACGATTTAGATGCGATTGCCCTAGGGCATAGGCGAAACGGTGGGCTGGGGGCATTGCGAGCGGGGGGGCGATCGTATACACTACCGAATTCCCGTCTGAAGCATGACGGGCGGATCGAGACGTGAAGGAGTCAGCGTGTACGCGATATTCGATGACGGCGGCAAACAGTACAAGGTCAGCACCGGCGATATGCTGCTAATCGAGCGGCGTGAACTGGACGAAGGCCAGAGCGAGATCACCTTCGACAAAGTGCTGATGGTCGGCGAAGGCGAGGACGCCAAGATTGGCGCCCCGTGGGTGGATGGCGCTACGATAAACGCCAAGGTCGTCCAGGAACTCAAGATGCCGAAGGTCCATGGCGTCCGATTCAAGCGCCGAAAGGGCTACATGAGGCGCTGGGGACATCGCCAGCAGGCGCTGAAGGTGGAAATCGGCGCGATTAACGCGTAGCTCGGCGTCGAGTGGCACGTCCGCGATGGAAGTCGTGGACGCGGTCGGGGGAGGTGGGGCCAAGAGGGCTATCCCAGAACTCGTGGCACGGCCTTCCCGCCTGTGATCACACCGCCGAGACGCCGGTGTCATATCGGCGGGGCCACATCGGTTGTGTGGGACACGGGCTATTCAGGTTCAGGGTTGTCGTCGTCTTCGAGAGCCTCTTCGGAGTCTCGCTGGTTCTTGATGGCCTCCCACTCGTCCTTCGACACCATGACCTCGCGGGCCTGGCTGCCCTTGTACTCGCCGACGAGACCGGCTTCGTACATCTGGTCGATGAGGCGTGAGGCGCGGCTGTAGCCGACGGTCAGGCGGCGTTGGAGCAGGCTGACCGAGCCGCGACCCGAGTCCACGATGGTGTCGACGGCCTGGTCGAAGAGCTCGTCGCGCTCGGTTTGGCCGTCGCCGCTGGAGCTGGGCACGCGGACAAGCTCGGGCGTGAACTGGGGTCCGCGTTGCTGTTTGCAGTGGTTGACGACGGTGCGCAGCTCGCCATCGTCGACGAAAGTGCCCTGGGCGCGGACCAGTTTGGCGCTGCCGGGCGGGAGGAAGAGCATGTCGCCCTGTCCCATGAGCACTTCGCCGCCGTTCTGGTCGAGGACGATTCGTGAATCGAGGCGGGACGAGACGCGGAAGGCGATGCGGCTGGGCAGGTTGGACTTGATGAGGCCGGTGACGACGTTGGCCTGGGGACGCTGCGTGGAGACGATCAGGTGGATGCCGATGGCGCGGCTCTTCTGCGCAATGCGGCAGAGGAAGAACTCGACCTCCTTGCCTGAGGTCATCATCAGGTCGGCCAACTCGTCGATTACTATGACGATGAAAGGCAGGTGGACGGTGATCTTCTGCATATCCTCGTCGGAGGCGTCGAGGCGTTCCTGTAGGCCGTCGTAGCCGAGGCGGTTGTAGGAGCGGATGTCCTTGACGCCGGCCTCGGCGAGCAGGGCGTAACGTTCGTCCATCTTTATGGAGGCCCATTCGAGGATGCCCTCGGCCTTGGGCACCTCGGTAACGATGGGGCACATCAGGTGGGGGACGTCCTTGTACATGGCCAGTTCGACAACCTTGGGGTCGATCAGGATGAGGCTGACGTCCTCCGGCGAACGCGTCATCAGGATCGAGGTGATGATGCTGGTGATGCAGACACTCTTGCCCGAGCCGGTTGTGCCGGCGATCAACAAGTGCGGCATGCTCGTCAGGTCGGTCACCAGCGGCTGGCCGGAGGCGTCCTTGCCGAGATACAGCGGGATGGCGTGGCGATTAGCCTTGGAGCCGTAGGTCTCGAGCAGCTCGCGGAGCCGGACCTTCTCCTTGTCCATGTTGGGCACTTCGATGCCGATCGTGTTCTTGCCGGGCAGCGGCGCCACGACGCGCACGGCGGGCGCCTTGAGAGCGCGGGCCATGTCGTTGCTGAGTGAGGCGATCTGGCTGACCTTGATGCCGGGAGCCAAGCGGAGTTCGAAGACGGTGATCACCGGACCGGTCTCGATCGCCACAACCTCGACCGCGAGGCGGAATTCGTTCAGCGTCTGCTCGAGGATGTAGGCTTTTTCGCGGCAGAGCGATTCGATGGCACCCTTGTCGATCGCGATCGCTCGGTCGAGCAGTGAGGTCTCGGGCAGTTCGTAGTCGCCGTCATCCGAGAGCCGCGGAGCGACAGTCGGCGCGGGACGGGGCCTGGCCGGCCGGCCGACGTCCTTGACGCTCAGCGTCTTGATGGCCCGTGCGGGCGGCTCCTCGGCTTCCTCGTCTTCGGGATCTTCGTCTTCGATCTCCGCATCCTTGCCCGGCTTGTCTTCGGCTCCATCAACGTCGGCATTGTTCTCATTGGCCGGCTCGAACTCCGGCTCAGACGTGTCGTCGTCGGGAGACTGCTCATCGGCGGACACGGTCGGGGCATTCGCTATTCGCGAGGCCAACGATGCGGCGCCGTTGGTTACCGCGATCCCGGCTCCGGCGACTGCGGCCCCGGCCCCGGCGACGGCACTGCTACCGTGGGACAGGACGGGCGCGGAATGCTGCCCAGCCCAGCGTAGCCAGCGGAACAACTGGAGCAGCAGATCGTCGGCCGCCAGCACGAGCCCGACGATTAGCGACAGGAGCAGCAGCAGAATGGTGCCGATCATCTGGACCTTGGCCAACAGCAGAGCGGCGATGGCGGCCCCTAGGACGCCGCCGGCGCCAGCCAGTGTCCAACCCGAGCCGCTTAGAATCAGTGTGCCGGCGGCCGAAGTGGCGGAGACGATCAGCGCCAATCCGCCGCAGCGCAGCCAGAGGTCTCGCAATTGGATGCCACGTGACCAGGCGATGACGGCGGAGTTGAGCAACGCGAGGAGCACATAAGCCCCGACGCCGAAGTACTTGAAGGCTAGAAACGCCAGCCAGGCTCCGATGGCCCCGCAGGCGTTATGGGAGGGATCGGGGTGGGGCCAGACGGACGTAGCGGGGGCGTCGGCCACGCTGAAACTGACCAAGCTCAACCATGCGAACAGGCACCCCAACCAACCCAGCGCTACGAAACAGAATCGCAACGCCGCCTGACGCTCGTCCGTGCGCGACACGCGGGCCATCTATGCATACTCCCTCGCCCGACATCTCCATCGGGGTCAATTCACTCGCTCGCGGACAGCATATCGCATTTCGCGCCGGATTTCGATAAGCTGTGCGCCGCCAGCGCGGAAGAATCGGCGATACTGACGCTGGCGAGTGCTGATTGAAAGGAATCCGTGAGCGTGGGACGTAACAGGGCAGGCAACAATGTGCTGACTGGTTCGTTAGCAGGCGTGGGCGGCGGCGTGTACGACACGCTTGTCGGCTTCGGCCGCTTCTGGGTCTTCGTGGCCGCCACACTCTCTTTCGTACCGATCGAGTTACTCACTGTTCGCGGCTGGCGGCGGCTCTTGCCGCAGTGCTATTACATCGGTTCGCGATCCGTTCCGGTAATCATGCTGACAGGTTCGTTCATCGGCATGGTGCTGGTCGTGCAAGGATGGGCGCAGTTTGACGCCGCCAACATGGGCGATCGGCTGGGGGCGATCGTCAACATTTCGGTGGCTTCGGAGCTGGGCCCGGTTCTGGCGGGCGTGATGCTGGCGGGGCGGGCCGGCGGGGCGCTGGCGGCCGAGCTTGGGACAATGAACGTCACCGAGCAGCTTCTGGCGCTGCGCTCGATGGGGGCGGACCCCATTCGGCACTTGGCCACGCCGCGATTCCTGGCTTGTCTGCTCCTGACGCCCCTGCTGACGTGCTATGCCGACCTTATGGGTGCTCTTGGCGCGTGGCTGATGTGTGTGGGCGTGTACGGCGGCGAGTCCGAGCCGTTCTGGTTCTACACGCAGCAGACGGTGCAAGTCTGGGATTTGGGCAGCGGATTGGTCAAGGCGGTCTTTTTCGGCGCGACGATTGGCATGGTGAGCTGCTACAAAGGATTCCACTGCCGGCCGGGGGCGCAGGGGGTTGGGCAAGCGTGTACGCAGAGCTTCGTAGTCAGCTTCATACTCATACTATTGCTCGATCTGTTCCTGGGCTTCCTGCTAAATGGTCTGTACCTGGTCTGGTACGGCTTCAGGCCGCTGATTTAGAGGGCGCACCGTGGTGGATAGCGGGCAACCGATCATCGAGCTGCGACAGGTCAGCAAGTCATTCGGCCACCAGCGAGTCCTCGATTGCGTCGACCTGGCTGTCGAACGTGGCAAGAACACCGTGATTATCGGTCGCTCGGGGACGGGGAAGAGCGTGTTGCTCAAGCACATCGTCGGGCTGCTGCGCCCCGACAGTGGCGAAGTGTACTACGCCGGTCAACGCATCGACCGGCTGGGTGAGCGGGCGCTGGTACCGATCCGGCAGCAGATAAGCTTCGTTTTCCAGCTCAACGCACTGTTTGACTCGATGTCCGTACTCGACAACGTTTGCTTTCCCATGAAGGAGAACTCCGCCGGTCGGCTGGACCGGCGCAAGATGCGCGATTTGGCGCTGCGCTGCATCGAACTCGTGGGGCTGACTGGCCTGGAGTCTAAGCGGCCTGCTGATTTGTCGGGCGGTGAGAAGAAGCGCGTGGCGTTCGCCCGGGCCATCGCCCTGGACCCGCTCCCCAATGTCATACTCTATGACGAGCCGACGGCGGGCCTCGATCCGCAGCGCGCCGATGTGGTCAACAGGTTGATCCGGCATTTGCAGCAGGAACTGAACGTCACCGGCGTTGTAGTAACGCACGATATGCGCAGTGCGGGTGAAGTAGGCGATCGAGTGCTGATGCTGTGGGACGGGCGTTTCCTGGCCGACGGCACGCCGAAAGAAGTGCTGCAAGCCTCCGACCCCCATGTGCGTCGTTTCGTGCGCGGCGAGGCGGAACCGACCGATGTTCGAGCGTTTGGTGATCGTGATTGATGATCGGAGACGGTGCGCGGACGGCGACTGAGAGGGGCTTCAGGCAGTAGGTTCGGTAGGAGAAGTGTGTGTCAGAGGTCGATACCTGGTCCATTGTTGAGCCTGTCTTCGAGGTGGCGAGCAATCGTCACATCGAGAGTTCCATGACTATCGGCAGCGGTACCGTGCAACAGCTTGGTACGCTTGAGGAAGGGCTGCGCGACGACCAGCAGGACGTTGCATACCCCTATCCGCCCGGTCGAATGGGGCACGCGTGGGAGTTCAAGAGCCGTGTGGGCACGTTCATGCCGGGCATCAGCGCCGCTCATCCGACGCACGGGGACCAGATGGTGAACTTGCCCGCCATTCATGGGCTCAAGACCTATGTTGCCGACGAGCGAATGCACATGGCGAGCAAGCGGGTGGGCGATTATCGACGTTGGCTCGACCTGCGCACCGGACACCTGAATCGCGAGTTCACCTGGGAGACTCATCTGGGATCGCGGCTGCGTTTTCGCTTCGAGCGGTTTGTGAGTGCCAGTCGCCGGCACGTGATGGCGCTGCGTTGCACGATCGAACACCTCGATGGCCCGGCCGCCGAGTTGCGTTTTCTGGCCCCGCTCGACGCCGAGGTGTTTACCAACGGCTTTGATCACTTTGAGAATATCGCCATCACCGGTGAGCATGAGCCGATCACACTGGCTGTGCGGCTGAACTCGGGAGTGGACGTGGCGGCGGCGGCGCTGGTGACGTGTGACCGCGGGATACCTTGGAGTGTGGAGGTGCAGCCGCGCTGGGTCTCACTGTGCGGAGGGTGTACGCTGGTTCCGGGCGAGACACTCACGATCGACAAGTTCGCGGCCTTGACTTCGACCCGTCACGCCACGGGCCCGCCAGTGGATGTGGTCCGCAAGTTGGTCTGGGAGGCGGCGTCCGTCGGATTCGAGCGCGTTGCGACCGAGTCGGACGCGGTTTGGCGTGAGCGCTGGGACAAGACCGACGTGCTCATCGAAGGCGATCCGGAGAGTCAACTCGGCCTGCGCGTGGGGCTCTATCACTTGTTGCGCGCCGTTGTTGGTGACGACCCGCGCAGCGCGATCGACGCGACCGCGGCCACCAATGAGGAGCTCGGCGGCCGCTACAGATGGGATAGCGACGTTTTCATGCTGCCGATGTTTCTGTACACGCGGCCGGAGGTAGGCACGACTTTGGCCCGCTTCCGGGTGGTCTCGCTCGATGGTGCGCGTCAGAACGCCAAGTGTTATGGCTATCCCGGAGCGCGGTACGCCTGGGACGGAGCGCCCAACGGGTTCGAGAATGCTCTGAGTTGGCAGCACGCTGACCACGCCGTACACGTGACGGCGGACGTGGCGTATGGGCTGTTTCACGCCCATCTTGTCAGCCCGTTTGACACTCGTTTCCTGCGCGATGCGAGCGAAGCGCTGATCGAAATCGCGCGCTACTGGAGCGTGCGTGTCACCCATGCCGCCGAAGGCGACGTGTACGAGTTGCTGATGGTGATGGGGCCCGATGAGTACGCCCCCTTTAGCCGGAACAACGCGTACACGAACCGGATGGCGGCTTTCTCGCTGACATTGGCCGGGTTCGTGTGGGACAAGTTGCAGCGGGCGGACGCCGGCGCGGCGGATGAGCTGTGTGAGAAGCTGGAACTGCGGACTGACGAGTTCGAGCGTTTCGTCGAGATCGCGTCGAAGATGCGATTGCCATACGAGGAAGCTCACAACCTTGTACTGCAATCAGACGATTTCTTCGGCGGCGAGGCGTTTGATTGGGAGCGTTGGTGGCCCGATC
>CAZUCH010000173.1:0-6711 GCA_964619045.1 uncultured Planctomycetales bacterium
CCTTGAGTTCGCGGCGTCTGACGATGGTGGAGTGCAGGCGAGCTTCGATTGCGACAGGACCTTCGAGGGTTACACCGGCATGTTGCATGGCGGCGTAATCGCATCGCTGCTGGACGGCGCGATGACTAACTGTATGTTCGCCCGCGACATCGTGGCCACGACGGCGAAGTTGAATATTCGTTTTCGGCATCCTGTCGTAGTCGGCCAGGTCGCGACGGTGCGCGCCTGGATCGAGCGATCATCGCCTCCCCTTCACCTGCTGAAGGCGGAGGTCGTGCAGGGTGAGCAGCCAATGGCTACCGCCTGCGGCAAGTTCATGGAGCAGCCTCACTTGGCGGATGGAGTAGGATCGTTCTGATGGAGGGCATCGCGAGCATAACCGTACTTGTCGAGAACAGCGTACAGCGGCGGGATATGCTGGCGGAACATGGCCTGGCGTTCTGGATCGAAATGGGTGGGCGCTGTGTGCTCTTCGACACGGGCCAGCGTGCCGTGCTTTTGGGCAATGCCGACAAGTTGGGCATATCGTTGGCGCGGGCCGAGGCGGTCGTGCTCAGCCACGGCCATTATGACCATACGGGGGGCGTGGCTTCTGTTCTGCAAGCCGCGCCCCAAGCCAAGATATGCTTACACCCGGCTGCTCTGACGCCAAAGTACGTCCGCGACGATGACGGGACGATCCGCGACGTAGGCATGCCGCAACCGGCCAAGAAGGAGATCGACAGGCGAGCGGATCACTTCGTCGAAACCCGTGGGTCCACGGAGATCTGCGACGGCCTGTTTGTGACCGGCGAAGTCCCTCGGCGGACTCAGTACGAGGATACCGGCGGACCTTTCTTCACCGACCCCAAGGCTCAGCATGCGGATCCCCTCTTGGATGACCAGGCGATGTTCTTCGACACGAGCCAGGGCATCGTCGTGTTGCTTGGCTGTGCTCATGCCGGGGTCATCAACACGCTTCAGTACGTTCACGAGCTGACGGATGGCAGACCGATTCACGCCGTAATGGGCGGAATGCACCTTGCGAGGGCCTCACGACAGCGAATGGATCTCACCATAGGTGGTCTTCGGCAGTTCAACATCGAACGCCTAGGTCCAGCACACTGCACGAGCTTGGCGGCAACTGCAGAGCTGTGGAATGCCATGCCGGGAAGGTGCTTCCCTGTCGGCACTGGTACGAGACTGGAGTTTGTGTGAACGGCGGTTGAATACTGCAGCGCCTGGCGGGTGAAGAGTGCAGAGCTGATGGGTTAGCGCGTCACTCGATTGACGTGCAGGCCCGTGTCGTTGTCGCGATGCTCGGCCAATTGGGCCACCGACATCGTCCAGGCATTCAGCGCGAGCCCGCCGCCCCGGATCGATGCCGACTCCGACGCTTGCGAAACGCCACAAGGCGACTAGCCAACGTGAGCCACGAAGCCCCGTCCGATCGCCCTTCGAACCCCGTCCGAACGCCGTTCGACCAGCCCACCACCGCAACCCGCCCGCCCACCGCCGTAACATCCTGCGCCATCAGCACTTACGGAGGCGATGCCCCATGGAATTCGGCTTTTTCTTTTGCTGGTCAACAAGTCACCGCCAAGTGACGACTGACCAAGTCAGTGACCAACTCCTGGAAGCGTACATGACCAGAGAATCATCCGAACTTCGGCGTGGGGGGAGCCGAGGATCAGCTGCACCACGTCCATGGAGTCGCCTCAGTTCGGGGCGCGTGAGGGTGAATCGTAGCGGGCCAGCCGGTGGAGGCGAAGCGCGTAAGTCCTTATGGGACAACGACGACGGAATGTGTCGAAGGGACACGGTTGTTTCCAAGCTAGCCGCGTGTTACAGTGACCGACCAAACAGGGCAGGGCGATTGCGGGCAGATCCGGTCGCCGACCCCGGTGGTGGAAACTATGGCCATTATCACGGTATTCGGTGCATCATACTGTCACGGTGAGCAAATAGTTGCCGGGCTGGCAGAGCGACTCGGCTATGACCGTCTGACGGACGAACGACTGCTGGCTATGGCCTCCAGCGAGTATGATGTTCCCGCCGGGAAGCTCCAACGCGCGATGTGGGGAGCGCCAGCCCTCTTTAACAAGGTCACCCGTGAGAAAGAGAAGTGCGTGGCCTTACTTCGCGCCACCGCGGTTGAGATCGTTCAGCCAAACAACATCGTGTACCACGGTTTCGGCGGGCTGCTCCTGCCCAACACGTTGACCCATGTCCTGCGTGTTTGCCTGGCGGCAACAAGCGAATACCGCGTTCGGCAAGCGGAAAGCGAGAAGCAGAGGACGAAGGAAGCCAAGCGGAATATGGAGAAGAGCGACGAGGCTTGTGCGGAGTGGACCAACTTCCTGTTTGAGCAGGGGCCCTGGGACAAGAGCCTATATGACGTTTTTCTGGCCATGCAGTCCGTGACAGTCGACGAGGCGTTGAACACGCTGTGTGATTATGCTGGGCGCCCCGCGGTCAAGACGACGGTGGACACGCACAAGGCGTTGATCGACGCACGCCTTGCGGCACAGGTTAACATCGCGTTGGTGGACAGAGGGTATGACACCGACGTGACCAGCCGGGACGGATGCGTGACGATTCTGATCCGAACTCACACCATCCGCATGAGGCAGCTTCAGGAGAAGCTTGTGGCCATCGCCCGGCAAGTTACAGGGGTAAGAGACGCAACAGCACGTCCCGGACCGCGCTGTCACGCTCCTAGCGTGTACGCCCCTCTGGACGTCGATGTTCCATCCAAGGTTCTTCTGGTCGATGATGAAAAGGAGTTCGTGCATACGCTATCCGAGCGGCTCCAAAACCGCCGCATGCAGCCTGTGATCGCCTACGACGGCGAGGAGGCGTTGTCCATGATCGAGGTGGAACAGCCCGAGGTGATGGTCCTAGACCTGAAGATGCCGGGTATAGACGGCCTCGAGGTTCTCCGCCGCGTGAAGCAGAAGCATCCTGACACGGAGGTTCTGATCCTCACCGGACACGGTTCGGATGCCGAGGAGGCGCTGGCCGCGCAGTTGGGCGCATTCGCGTATCTGCGTAAGCCCGTGGACATCGATGTGTTGACTGACGCCATGAAGAGGGCCTACCGCAAAGTGAGTGCCACGAAGACTGCAAAGGAACCGACCTCGGATGGTGGAGCGTGAGATTCCGTTTCGCCAGTGTCGACGGCCACCTCGCAGGTGAAGCATGAGCGCCAACGAGCATCGGGTTGGAATGCAGCAGCCCGTACAGCAACCTGGAGCTCACGACAACCAGCCTGTGCTCGAGCAGGACTATGGCCGGTTGTGGCGCTCCACGGCCATTTGCACGGCGGTGGTGTCGCTGGTCCCACTGATTCTTCTAGCGGCGGTCAATTTTTACCAATACAACCGGGCCTCCAAGGCCGAGGCGAAGTACGCGATACGGCGCCTCACGTCCAACATCAAACGTTCGTTCGAGTTCTTTCTCGAGGAACAGGTCTCCACGCTCACGTATATCATTCACGACGAGTCTTTTGACGAGTTGCGCAGCGACGCCGAACTCACACGTATTCTGCAGAACATGAGGCGGTCGCTGCCCATCCGCAGCGTCGTCGATCTAGGGCTGATCGACGCCAACGGAAACCAGTTATCCTACGTTGGCCCATATGAACTGCACGGGAAGAACTACAAAGACCAGGAGTGGTTCGACAAGGTCAAGCGGCGTGGCGTCTTCGTTAGCGACGTTTTCCTGGGATATCGCCAGTCACCGCATTTCGTGCTGGCGATTTGGCACGAGAGCAAAGACCAAGAGGCCTATATTCTGCGGGCCACGATTGACACGCAAATACTCAACGAACAGATCATGACCTTCAGTGTTCGCCCGACCAGCGACTGCTTCCTGGTGAACAAAACCGGCGTCCTGCAAACGCCGTCGCGCCGCTATGGCAACGTGTTCGAACAATGCCCGCTGGCTCTACCGCCGGAGGCATACGAGACTGAGGTGATGGAGTGGCGGGATGAAGCTGACGAGCCCGTGATCCTGGGGTGCGCCGGCATCGAACACTCACCGTTTGTCCTCATCCTACTCAACCGGCCCAGCGATGTAATGGGCGAATGGCTGACACTGCGGAGCGAATCGATCGTCATTCTGGTGGTTGGCATCGTGCTCATTCTGGCCGTTATCCTGTGGGGTTCGCGCAGATTCGTGAACCGGATCCGCGCAGCCGACGAGCGGCGCGCGGCGTTCCTGCACAATATCGAGTACACGAACAGGCTGGCCTCCCTGGGCCGACTCGCGGCGGGGACGGCGCACGAGATCAACAACCCGCTGGCCATCATCAACGAGAAAGCCGGTTTGCTCCAGGACCTGTTTACGATCGCGGGGCCCGCACCTCCGCCGCCTGAAAAGACCATTAAACTGACAGAGTCCATTCTGCGCGCCGTGGGCCGCTGCAGCACGATCACGCACCGCCTGCTTGGCTTCGCCAAACACATGGACGTCCAGAATGAGCCCACGGACCTTCATTTTCTCATCAAGGATCTCCTGGCATTTTACGCGAAGGAGACCGTCCATCGCAACCTGTGTGTCAACCTCAGCGCGGCGGAAGACGTACCCACGATCGAGAGCGATCACGGACAGCTACAGCAGGTTTTCTTGAACCTCATCAACAACGCTTTCGCAGCCGTGTCGGACGGCGGTAGCATAGAAGTCGCCATAGCACGTCGGGATGCCGACATGGTCAGCGTCGCTGTGACGGATAATGGTGTGGGCATCCCCGCGGAGAACCTGGGGAAACTGTTCGAGCCCTTCTTCACGACTAAGAAGGGCTACGGCACCGGCCTCGGACTTTCCATTACGTACGGCATCGTTCAGAAGCTCGGCGGGCACATCAGTGTGGACAGTCAACTTGGCGAGAGGACTTGCGTCACGGTCGCCTTGCCGATCAGCAGAAGTGGATAGGAGAGGCCATGGACAGCTTACGCGTCTTGTTCGTCGATGATGAGGAAGAGCTGGTATCCGCCGTTGTGGAACGCCTCGAGCTGCGTGGAGTCGAGGCGCGGGGCGCCATCAGCGGCGCGGCTGCGCTCCAACTGATCGAACAGCACGAGTTCGAGGTGGTCGTGCTGGACGTGAAGATGCCGGGCCTCGGCGGTTTCGACGTGATCAAGCGCATCAAGCAGCAGCATCCCGATCTGGCGGTGGTTTTCCTCACCGGCCACGGAGCGGAGGAAGATGCGGAAACCGGTATGCGCATGGGCGCCTTCGATTACCTTATGAAGCCGGTCGACATTGAAGCGCTTGTCGAGGTGCTTGGTCGGGCGGCGACTGCGTAAGAGAGTGGTAATGCGTGAAGACGAAGAGCGGCGGCTGCGGCAAGCGGGCTTGGCCTTTTTCGGCGGAATCACGGCTGCGCAGAGCCACGAGGTCACGAACGTCCTTAGCACGATCAATGAGCTGGCCGGCCTTCAGGAGGATATCATAGCCGCTGGGCAGCAGTCGCAGCCCGCGGACGTCGAGAGACTGAAGCGCGCGGCCGGGAAGATCCGGAATCAGGTGCAGCGGGGCCAGTCCATAGTCCGTGCCATCAACAGGTTTGCGCACGCCGTTGACCGCCCGAGGTGTTCGTGCGACTTGCGAGAAGTCCTCGAGCAGATAACGTGCCTGGCCGAGCGTCCCGCCCGGCTCGCAAAGACGGCTCTTGAGCAGGAGTACCCCGAGAAACCGATATCGCTTGAAACCGACCCGTTCGGTCTCAGCCAAGCGGTGTACATTTGTATTGAGATCGCGCTGACCGCTTCAGCCGAAGTGCGGCGCATCGGCGTGAGCTATCAGGTGCTCGCTGGAGGAGCTGAAATCACCATTACCAGCGGCGACGCAATCCCTGCCACGCCGGACGCGCTGGAGAAACGGGACCACCTTGGACTGCTTATGCGGGGATTGGGAGGCAAGGTCGTGGCGTCGCCGGCCGGCGACGACGAGCATCGTCTGACGCTTTTTGTTCCACGTCACGCGCCGAACACACCTGGCAGTACACCAGTCCCTGACAGCCAACGAGCGGAGGATACCCATGCATGCATGCTGACCGGGTTCTATTGGTTGACGACGAGGTTGAATTCGTGGAGACTCTTGCCACGCGAATGCGTGCCAGGGGGCTCGATGTAGACACCGCAAATAGTGGAACCGAGGCGCTCGAAAAGGTGACGAAGGGCTCTTTCGACGCAGTTGTGCTTGATCTCGCCATGCCTGGCATGGATGGCATTGAGACGCTGCGCCTCTTGCGCGAAAGAGATCCCGACCTTCAGATGATGCTCCTTACGGGCCAAGGCACGGTCCAGGCGGTCACCCAAGCCATGAAACTGGGCGCCATGGACGTGCTCGAAAAGCCTGCGGATATCGAAGTGCTCATGGAGCGGCTCAGGGAAGCTCGCGCTAACAAGATCATGCTCGCCGAAAGGAAATCTCGGGAGCATATCGAAGACATTCTGAGAAGAAAGGGCTGGTAGCAGCACGGTCCGCCGCAATGGTCCTGTTGCGATGTGTGCCTGGCAAACCCGCAGCTCGCGGCGACCCTTCAGTTGTCTCCGGCCGGCGGATAGAGGTGAATTTCGACCCGCGCAGTGACGGATGCCGATGTTCGTGAATGTTCTCAAACGCCTGTTCCCCTTTCTGAATTGGATCGGGGAGCTCAACGCCGCGACAGTGCGCGCCGATTTTGTCGCCGGCCTGACGGTGGCCCTGGTCCTGATCCCGCAGTCG
>CAZUCH010000174.1:0-5504 GCA_964619045.1 uncultured Planctomycetales bacterium
CGACGGACCGGGCGACCGAATTGAACAGCTCCTCCACCGACGGACAATGGCCGCAAACGGTTGCTCCCGTCCGGCACTCCACCTCATATGTGCCGCCAAAGCGGCGTACGGTCACGTGCCGGTCGCCGGGGGCGATCAAGACTTGCCCGCTCTCGATCCTGTCGCCGGTCTCCGCTTGTTTGACCGTCATCTGACAGAGCCCGTTTAATCGAGCGGCGAACATCTCGGTGAAGCCGGGGGGCATGTGCTGCACTACGACCACGCCGGGGGCAGTTGCCGGAAAACCGGTCAGCACTGTGCGGAGAGCCTCGGTCCCGCCCGTTGATGCGCCGATGGCGATCACCTTGTCCGATGATTCAGCCAGCGCCCGGCTGGAAGAGGCGTGAGGAGGCGCACTGGGCGGGCGACGCTGTTTCCAGTGACTGACATTAGCGGTTGACGCGAGCTTGATCTTGCCCCGTAATTCGAGCAGCATGTCATCCAGGCCGCGCGCTATCCCCGACTTCGGTTTAGTCACGAAATCCACCGCTCCGGCTTCCAGCGCCTCGAGCGTGATCCGTTTGCCCCGTTCCGTCAGAGCACTCACCATTACCACCGGAAGCGGGTACTGCGGCATCAACTTGTGCAGAAACTCCACGCCGTCCATCCGCGGCATCTCAACATCCAGCGTGAGCACGTCCGGCGAGAGTTCTATGATCTTGTCCCGCGCAACGTACGGATCCGGCGCCGTCCCGACAACCTCAATACCCGGGTCGAGGGCCAATCCCATGGAAAGGATCTGTCGCACCAGAGCCGAATCATCGATTATCAGAACTCGTATTTTCCGGGACATCAGGCGCCGTCCTTTCTGTATACCGCTGACGGCGGTTCAGTCGCCACAGGCGCACTCCCTTCGGTCGATGGAGAGTACCGCCTCATTTTGTCCACGCATCGCCGCAGGCTAGAACTCTCCGAACTCCGAATCATCCAGCGTGATCTTCGGGCGGGCAGTAGCCGCTACTGCGGGACGCCGCTCGTGGCTTTCATGTTCGGTTTCATAAGCGGGCGGCGTACTCGTCGCCCGCCCCGGAGTCTTGGCCTTCAGATCCTTCCCAGTGCGGTCAGCGGCAGCACTCGCCCTCTGCTGCGTCCCTTCAGCCGTCTGAAAGTCTTCACGCGGGGATTGGCCGTCGTCCCGGAGCTTGAAACTTGTCACCAGCTGCCGCAGCTGACTTGCCCGGCTGGCGAGTTCTCCGGCCGCGGAGGCGCCCTGCTCGGCGTTGGTCGTGTTCTGCTGCGTGACCTGCTCCAGCCGGCCAAGCCCCTGATTCACCTGAGCGAGACCTTGCGCCTGCTCGTTGCTCGCCGCGGCGATCTCGCCAACCAAATCGGTGGTTTTGGTTACATTGGTGAAGATCTCGTTCAGGGCCTCCGCCGTACCCTGGGCAATCCCCGTGCCGGCTTTGACTCTGTCCACTGATTCCTCGATCAACGCCGTCGTTTCGTTGGCCGCTTTCGCGCTGCGAACGGCCAAGTTCCGCACCTCCTCGGCTACCACTGCGAATCCCTTGCCGTGCTTGCCGGCCCGGGCCGCTTCCACCGCGGCATTCAAGGCCAGCAAGTTCGTCTGAAAGGCGATCTCGTCGATTACCTTTATAATCTTTGAAATACTCGCGGACGCCTCATTCATCGCCCTCATCGATTCCACCATCTGAGTCATCTGCGAGTTTCCCTGCTCGGAAGAGTCTCTGGCGTCACTCGAATGCTGGTTGGCCAGGCCGGCGTTCTCGGCGTTCTGCTTGGTCTGGCCGGCCATTTGAGCCATGGTCGAGGTGATTCGTTCGATCAAGCTGGCCTGCTCGGTTTCGCCTTGTGACAGCAACTCGGATGAATCGGCGACCTGTTGCGCCCCGGCGGCCACCCCGCCTACAGCATATTGCACCTTCCCCAGGACGAGGTTGAGATTAGTCACCATCGTCTGCAGCGCCCGGCCGAGCTGATCTTTCTCCGACGCCAGCTCCACCTTAACAGTGAGATTTCCGCCCGCGATCTCAGTTGCCAGCACCGCCGCGTTGGTCAGTTTCTCGGACATTCGGTTCATGGACTCGGCCAGCTGGCCGATCTCGTCCTTGCGGTCGAGTTTCATGCGTTCGCTGTAGTCGCCCCGGGCTATCTGTTCGGCCACGCGGTTTGCGCGAGCGATCGGCGCGGCGATGCCGCGCGCGACCAAGCCTGCAATCGCAATGGCCGCCAGCAGGGCCACGATTCCGACGCCGCCACACCATGCGGCAAGGGAACGCTTGGCATCTCGACCGGCTCCGGCGATGTCCGTCGACATCCTTTCACCTTGAGCCGGCGTCCGGGCTTCCGTGCGGTTGGCTGGCTCCGCCGCCCCATCTTCATGAGCGGCTTCGAAGCCGGCCCGGGCCTGGGCGACAGTGATTTTCGCGCTCCGGTCGGTCTGCCAGAACGCGACAATCGCAACTATCATTACAGGCACAGCAGCCAATGCGACCATAGAAAGGAACAGCTTTGATTGAAGCTTCATGGGAAAATCCTTTTTCTTCAAGACGCGCTGGGCGAATCTCCGCCCAGATCGTCTTGTGCGAGTCGGCAGCGGTCTCGGGCGTCGTAAGCTGGACCGGCGCTCAGTTTGGAGGATTGCCGGGGCGCCTTGTCATCCTTTGACCTCCACTACGCCGGCGCCGCCTCGGCCGACACCTTCAGCGTGTTGTCCAGCAACTTGCCGACATCCAACAGAATCTTCACGTTGTTATCGACCTTGCCCAATCCCTGAATAAAACGGTGATTCGCTCCCTTGTGGATCGTCGGCGGCGGGTCGATCTGATCACCGGGGATGTCGATCACCTCCGCCACGCGGTCCACGATCAACCCCACGGCCGTTTCCTCGTGGTTCACCACTACAATGCACGTGCGATCATCGTACTCGCGTTCCGGCATGCCGAAGCGTATCCGCACGTCCATCACCGGAATCACCTTTCCGCGCAGGTTGACCACGCCTTTCACGTATTCGGCTACGTCCGGCATCTCGGTAATTCGCTGCATTGCGATGATCTCGGTCACGCATCGGATAGGAAAACCGTAATCCTCTTCGGCCAGCCTGAAAGCCAGATACCTGTCGAGCATCGTGTCTTCGTCTTCATCATCGTAAAGATCGTCGTCCGGCGTCGTGGTTCTGCGGCCAGTGTTCGTGCTCATACTGCCTTCTCCATCATGGTTTCCGAGCGCCGCAGCGTTGCGATCCCCTCACTGGCATTCTCCTCCCCTTGTTGACGAGCCATCGCCACTAGGCCGGCGACGTCGAGAATGAGGCTCACCTCTCCGTTTCCCAGAATCGAGCAGCCGGATACGCCGCGTACCTCGCCCACGTATGGGCTCAAACCCTTGATGACCGTCTGTTGCTGGCCGATCAGCTCATCCACGAAGAGGCAAACGGTTTGGTCGTGCGACGCCACTAACACCAGCAGCCCGTCTTCCAGGTCATAGTGATCCGCCTGGCGGTTATGGAGCTCGTGCAGCCTGAGCACCGGAAGCAACTCGCTGCGGATGTGCACCATCTCCTGACCGTCATTCATAATGGTGATGTCACCCTTGGCCGGTTGCAGAGACTCGCAGATGGCAAGCATGGGGATCGTGTAGAACGTTCGTCCGACCCGCACCAGCATTCCATTGATGATGGCCAGGGTCAGCGGGATACGCAGAATGAACGTGCTGCCTCGACCAGGCTGACTGTGGACTTCAACGTGCCCCTTGAGTTGCTCGAGGTTCTTCTTGACCACGTCCATCCCGACCCCGCGACCGGAGACATCGGTAACCGCCGTGGCCGTTGAGAATCCTGGTTCGAAGATCAGCTTGAAAATAGTCTCGTCGCGAAGATCGGCCCCGTCGCCACTGATTAGCCCGCCCTGACGAGCCTTGGAGAGAATTCTCTCGCGGTCCAATCCCGCGCCGTCATCGCGAATGATGACCAACACCTCGCCACCTTCATGTCGGGCCTCGAGATCGATGTGACCGACCTGGGGCTTGCCGGCCGCCTCACGCTGGTCGGGGGACTCGATCCCATGGTCCGCGGCGTTACGGATTATGTGGACCATCGGGTCGGCGAGCAGTTCAGCAACCGTCTTGTCCACCTCCGTGTCCTCACCTACCATCTCCAGCTCGATCTGCTTGTCCAACTTAGAGGACAGGTCGTACACCAGGCGGATCATCTTCCGGAATACGCCAGCGATCGGCACCATGCGGACTGACATGGCGATGTCTTGAAGGTCACGCGTGATCTTGTTGAGGTGCAGGGCCGCCTTCTCAAAGTTCTCGAAGTCGTGTCCATCCAAATCGGGATTGTGTGCCACCAGCGTCTCCGCGATGACCAGCTCGCCAACCAGGTTGATCAGCGCATCAAGCTTGGTCAGATCAACCCGTATGTCCTGCCGTTTGATCTGCCGACGCTCCAGCGAAGTCGCGGGCGGCGACTTGCCGGGAGTCGTCGTCGGCGCATTGTCAGGCGCGCTCGCAACGAATTCCGGCGCCACCGCTGGTTCCAGTGTCGCGGCAGGCACAGGGTTGGATTGTCGTCCCTCCTGGGAGTTGGTTGCATCCAAGCACCTGTCGATCTCAGAGAGCCTCGACTCCGGCGCGAACTGGGTCTCCTCCGAGACCGCCGGGCTCAGGTCGTCGAGCAGTTGCAGGATAAACTCACAACTCGCGATCTGGCCGTCGCCGTCGGCGGACAGCTCGGCCACCGTCTGCTGGAGAACATCCATCACGTCGAGAATACAGGAGATCAACTTGTGATCGGGAACCATCGTGCCGTCCACAAAGGCCTCGAACAACTCCTCAACCTTGTGGCTGACTCGTTCCATGTCCCCAAAGCCCAACAACCCGCAGTTGCCCTTGAAGCTGTGCGCGTAGCGGCGGGCTTCGTTCAGGCCTTCGTGGTCGGCCGGCTGCTTCTCCAATGCCAGCAACCGGTCCTCAAGTTCCTTGAGCGTGTCGTCCGCCTCCTGAACGAACTGGTTGCGCAGCTTTGTGATGTCTAGTGTGGCGCCAGCCTGGAGGGGGGCGTCCAGTGCCGCGGTGGGCGCGCCGCTTGACGTTGAATCCTCGTCAATGACTGCCGGCGATGATGGCGTCTCGTTATCTCCCAGGATGCCCTTGGCGACCTGGATGGTTTCGGCCAGCTCACGCTCCAGGGCTTCACCGGCCGACGCGTGTTCAGTCTCGCTGTGCGTCGCCTCGACGCTGTCAAGGATGCGCCGAATCAGGTCGCAGCACCGGCAAAGCAAATCCGTGTGTGCCGGCGTCATTTCCACCTGCCCCGAGCGGATCAGGGCGAGAAGCGTCTCGGCCTGATGAGTGACACCAACGACAACGTCCAGGTGAAGGTAACCGGCCCCGCTCTTGAGCGAATGAAACAGGCGGAAGATGCTTCCGATGGTCTCGTCGTTGATCTGCCCTTCCGCATCCCGATGAGATTCCAGTTCAACAAGTGTCGGCTCGACTTCGTC
>CAZUCH010000174.1:5604-6710 GCA_964619045.1 uncultured Planctomycetales bacterium
GCCCTTCCGCATCCCGATGAGATTCCAGTTCAACAAGTGTCGGCTCGACTTCGTCGAGCATCTCCCGGCTCTCTCCCAGGAACTCCAGTAGCACATCTTCCATGTCAGCCAATGGCGTGGACTCACTCATGGTATGCGGCCTCAATGTTGCCCCGGTCCGGTAGCTAGATGTTTCAGCGTGAACCGTGCCAGAAGTACCTTGAGCTGTTCTGTCTGTGCGGAGAGTTCCTCGGACGCCGCGGCTTCTGCCTCGGCATTGGCGGTATTCAGCTGTGTCACATGTGTCAACTGGTCGAGGCCCTGGTCGACCTGAGCGATACCCTCGGCCTGTTCGATGCTGGCGGCGGCGATCTCGGCGATCAGGTCGGTGGTCTTACCCACGGAGGTGAAGATGCTGCGCAACGCCTCGGCCGTGCTTTCGGCGATCTGGGCACCCGCGCCTATCTGCTCTACTGACGCCTCAATCATTGAGGCCGTCTCCTGAGCCGCCTTGGCGCTGCGGGCGGCGAGGTTCCGCACTTCCTCGGCCACCACTGCAAACCCCTTGCCGTACTTGCCGGCGCGCGCAGCCTCCACGGCGGCGTTCAGGGCCAGCAGGTTCGTCTGGAAAGCGATTTCATCGATGACCTTGATGATCTTTGAAATGTGTTTAGAGGACTCGTTGATGGCGTTCATCGAGTCGACCATCTGTATCATCTGGTCATTTCCCTGCTGGGCAAAGTCTCTAGCTTCGGTGGAGAGGTAGCTCGCCTGTGTGGCATTCTGCGCGTTCTGCTTTGTCTGACTGCCAATCTGCGTCATCGCCGCGCTGCTCTGCTCCAGGGAACTGGCCTGCTCCGTGGAGGCTTGCGACAACGACTGGCTGGAATCCGAAAGTTGCCGCGCCCCGGCAGCCACCTCCGTCACCGCCGTGTCCACCTGCCCCAACACTTCATTCAGATCGACCACCATGGTCTGCAGGGCCTGCCCCAGCTTGTCCTTCTCGGATGACAGTTTGACGTCCACCGACAGATTGCCCCCGGCGATCTCCATGGCCAAGTCCGCCGTGCCGGTCAGACGCTCGGACATGTTGTCCATGGCGTTGGCCAATCGGCCGACTTCATCGC
>CAZUCH010000175.1:0-6691 GCA_964619045.1 uncultured Planctomycetales bacterium
TTTTGTGTCTACGGTGATTTCGGTGCCAGCGTAGCTGCTGAAGAGCACCTGGTCGCCCTTTTGGACCTGAAGCGCCTGCCGCTTGCCGGTGTCCAGCAGTTTGCCGTCGCCGACGCTGATGACCGTGCCGCGCTTGGGTTTTTCCTTGGCCGAATCCGGCAGGACGATGCCGCCGGCGGTCTTATCTTCCGCTTCCAGACGCCGTACCAGGACCTTCTCGCCGAGCGGACGAATGCCGACCTTGCTCATCGGTTCTCCTTGTCGCTTTCAAATAGCTTGCATGTGACCGAGTGGTTCTCTCAGAATCAGCAAAGCGGAGCGCACATCAACGCGGGCGCGCCGCACCCACCTGCCCCACTGCAAGTGTCATACCAGACGCCCGCCCGAAGCCCACCTCGCGCTGCTTGTGCTCGCAACAGTTTGAAAATACAGACGTTATGTCGCTAGATGGCAGGTGATCGGCGCTATTACACGTGCCCGTCAGCCCCCGCCTCCCCCGCCGAGTGTCATTCGACTGTCAAACTGGCAGACAGCATCGCCGAGCCAGCCGTCACTCTTTGCGGCTGGTAGCCAGACGGCTGGTTCGCCAGCCCCGTTGCTAGTGGCCGCCGAGGTCTTGGTTGAAGGCGAACATCACGATCATGGTCTCACGCTGCTCGTGCTGGCCCACGATGGCCATGAAACGCTGCACACGCGCACACGCGTCCCCGACCAGGATTCGCTCCTCCGCCGTGGTCGCCGCCAGATCCCGGCGAATGCCCTCGCCCATGCTGACGAGCTGAGGGTGTTCCGCCTTGATGCTCTCGACCTGATTGGCCAGCGTCGGGCGACCCTTGAGGATCGTCTCCAGATACCCGTCCTGCACCTTGATCTGGATGCAACGCTGAATGTGAGCCAGCAGACGGTCGTACGCAGTACGCAATCCGTCCAGCCAGTTCCCGATGTTCTGCGACGGCATGGCGGCAATGTGCTCCTTGAGCACCTGGCTGAGCTGTAACAGAGCCTTGTGCTCCTCCTGCAGCCGCATGCCCGGATCGTCTTCCATATTAGGCCCCATGGTCATTCTCCTACACGCAAACCACGCTAATCCAGCCCGCGCACAAATATCACGTCCCGCTCATATCGGCGGCAAACACACTATACAGGCAGCGGCACCGCTTTGCATCCCCCCCCAGCGACCACTTAGGCGCCAAAGTACATCGAGAACTCGAGCGGGTGCGGCATCATGATCAACTGGTCCAGCTCATTCTGGCCATACCCGCCATACTTCTCGATCAGCTCGCGTGCAAAAACCCCACCCGCCTCCAGATACTCGCTGTCTCGCTCGAGAGATATGTATGTGATTTCGGCGTCAGTTGGAAGCTCGTCTTCAAAATCGTCAGCCACCGAGACCGGTTCCGATTGCTCCTCGATACCATCCGTAAGCGCCATCAGGGTCGCGCTGAAAGCCAGATAGGGGTTGCAGCTTGCGTCCATCGCCTGCAGCGTCGGGCCGTCCGCGGCAGATCGCATCAGCGGGTTGGAGCCAGGATCAGCGAATCCGAGCTGTGAGTCGCCGGCCAATAATCGCGGCGTCTGCCTGTTGGGTAGCAGCCGCTTGTGGCTGTTCACCGTCGGGCAGGTGAACGCCATGAGGCTGTGAGCGTGCGCGTGCAGCCCGCCGATAGCCCAGCTCAAGGTGTCGGGCAGCTTACGGCCCTTGGGTGTGACGGCGATCTGCTTCTTGCCGCTGTACAGTCCAATGTGCGTCTGCATCCCGCTGCCAACCTCGAACGCCAGCGGCTGAGGCATGAAGGTCGCCACCTTGCCGTGACGCGCCGCGACGTTGCGAATCACGTGCTTGGCGAGCATGAGTGCGTCGGCGATTTCCAACACGTCGCCGCCGGCGAGTTGGATTTCAGCCTGCCCGGCCGTCGCGGGGCCGTGGCGGTGGCCACGAACCTCGACGCCGCAGGATTCCATGACCGTCACCATCTCGGCGCGCAGGTTGACCAGGCTGTCGAAGGGGGGCAGCACATCCTCGCCGAGCAGCATTGGCAACTGTGTGCCCAGGTTGTCGGGTTCGTCCCGGCCAGATTGCCAGGCGCCCTCGCGCGACTCGACGCAATACGACGCCTGGTTCGGACGTACGGCGTAAGACACGCGGTCAAAGACAAAGAACTGCACATCGGGCGTGAACACGACCCGCGTTAGCCCGCTCACCGAGCCCAGGTGTGCCAGCGCTAGCCGCGCCACGGATCGGGCATCCAACGGGCAGGCCGAGCCGTTGTCGGCGTCAATTATGTCGCAAGCCACCGCCGCCGTCGGGTGTTGGGCGAACGGATCGAGATGCACAGTGCGGGCATCGGGGCGCAGTGCGATCCGTGGCATTCCGGCCGCACCCGCGCCCCGGACGCCGGTCAACGGAATGCCGCAATCAAGCACGTCAGGCGTGAGCGTCCGCGCTGGAACGGTCACATGTCGCCACGTGCCACGCGGATTGGTGGGCCCAACGAGCGAGTAGCGCAGGTCGATGAACTCGATGGCGTTCTTGCTGACGAAGTCCAGCAGGGCATCCGATGGCATCCGCATCTCCTCTGCGCCGGCAGGGTCATTACAGGGCATGGTCGGCCCGGCGGTAGACGACATGCCCGGCCTTGATGACCGTGCGCACGCGCGGTCGGCCGGGGGCGTAGAACCAGACATCCAGCGAGGGCACGTCCAGCACCGCCAGGTCGGCGGTATACCCGACTTCGATCGCACCCACCCGATGGTGTACATCCAGAGCGGCGGCGGCGTTGGCCGTACACGCGGTCAGCACCTCGGCCGGCGTCATTCGCAGTTGACAGCAGGCGATGGTCATGATCAGCGGCAACGACTCGATCATCGATGACCCGGGATTGAAATCGGTCGCCAGCGCCACCGGCAGGTCCGCGGCGATCAACGCCCTGGCGTCACAATGTGGAATCCCGAGGTAGAACGATGTGCCCGGCAGCACGACCGCCACCGTGCTGCCCATCTGCAGGGCCTCGATGCCGGCATCGTCGATGTGCTCGAGGTGGTCGGCCGACACGGCTCGCAACTCGCCCGCCAGGCATGTCGCGCCGATTTGGGCCAGCTCGTCGGCGTGTAGCTTGGGTCGCAGACCGAAGGCCGCGGCCCGTTCCAGCACTCGCCGGGCCTGCTCGACGGTGAACGCCCCGCGATCGCAGAACACGTCGCAGAAGCGCGCCAGCCCGCGCCGCGCTATCTCGCCCAGCAGTTGCTCGCCGGCGATTGCCTCGATGAACTCGTCGGGCCGACCCTCAAACTCCGCCGGCAACGCGTGCGCTCCCAGATAGGTGGCGTCCAGATCGATGGGCTGCATGCGATCCAACTGCCGAATAGCCTCGAGTTGCTTCAACTCGTGCTCGGGCGCCAGACCGTAGCCGCTCTTACACTCCACGCGTGTCACGCCGTGGGCCAACATGCGGCCCAGGCGCGGGAGACTGGCGGCCACGAGGTCGTCGATGGACGCCGCGCGCACGGCCTCTGTCGTCACGCGAATCCCCCCCCCGGACTCCATGATGGACAGGTACGACTCGCCCGCGACGCGCCGGCTGAACTCGGCGCTGCGGTCGCCGACGAAGGGGATGTGCGTATGCGGGTCGATCAGCCCGGGTATCACGCATCCGCCGCCCGCCGACAGCGTGGTTGTGCTTTCGTCCAGCGGGGCCTCTGACGCCGGCCCAAACCATGCGATACGGCCGTCACGAATGAGGAGCGCCGCGTCGTTGATCAGGGTCACGTCCTTCATGCGTGAGCCGGGCAGCGGACCGGGCGGCACGACCGCCAATGTTCCGATCTGTCCGATCAGCAGCGAGGTTGACGAGGCGGCCTCTGTCGCCATGGCATGTCTCCTACGGTCGCGTCCGCGAGGCGCCCGCGCCGGCTACGAAACGCGCGAGCCGGGGGCGATTTCACTATCCGGCGTCAGAATGATCACTTGCGATTGATCGTCGCTTGTGGCCGCCATCAGCATACCCTGGCTTTCAAGGCCGCGCATCTTGCGCGGCGCCAAGTTGGCGACAACGATGATCTGCTTGCCGACCAGCGCCTCGGGCTCGTAGTAGCCGCGCAGGCCGGCGATGATCTGGCGCTGCTCGCCGCCGAGGTCGACCTGCAGAACGATCAGCTTGTCGGCGGCGGGGTGCGCCTCGGCCTGTTTGACCGTGGCAACCCGGATGTCCAGCTTCAGGAAGTCGTCAAATTGGATGACCGCGGGGGTCTCGGACATCGGTGATTCTCCTGCGTGCGGCACGGGTCTACTTCAGAAAACGGTCGCGCATGAAGTCGAAGTACTCTTGCTCGACCGTGTCGAGATCCTCGCTGATGAAGCTGCGGAAGAGGGCCGTACCGAAGTCGAAACGCGAGCGCTCGGACCAAATATGGGCTGCCCGGGCGTGTTGCTCCAGTTCTGGGCTGTCCAGTTGATCGAGCAAGCGCTGGAAGTCCGCCGCGTACTTGCCGTCGGCGCCCTCATGCAGAAACACGATCAGTGCCCAGACTTGGGCATAGTACGTGGCCACCTTGCGGCTGGAGCCCCCGATCACCTGGCCGGGGTTGGTTTCCAGCAGCTTGCGCAGCGAGTGCAGTTGGTTGCTCGTGAGGGCGGCGGCCAAGTCATTACGCCGCTTGGGGTTGTAATCCGGCTCGAACTTCTTCACGCGGTCCGATCCCCAACGTTGCCCCTCGCAGTACACGGCCAGCCCCTCATTTAGCCAGGACGGGATGCGTTTGTTCACGTGGTGATGCAGATACTGGTGAAAACCCTCGTGCGCGAATAGCGGGAACGTGATCGAGTGCGCCACGTACTCGATGACGACAACTCCTCGTTCACTGTAGCCGCCGTTGCGCACCTTCAGAAACAGGGGAGCTCGCGCGCCGGTCAGACGCTTCGTGAACGCCTCCCACTGCCCGCGCGTGGCGAAAAGATATATCTTCATGCGGCCCGCTGGGGCGTGCGTCGCCGGCAGAACGCGCCGGTAGTTCTCATAGGCCGCCTCGATGAAGCTGGGCAGCGCGTCGAGCAGCACCTGGTCCTTGATCGTCGTGTGGATCTCGTAATGCTCGGTTGTGAGCTTGTACCCGCGAGCCCGCGCAAAGCCCCACGGCGCCGACTCGTACTCGACGGCTCCGAACTGCTGTGTGCTCTGGCAGCCAGCGGTGGGGACCAGCAGCAGGCCCAACGTCACCAGCAGCAGCGTGCTCGGCACACGGCGTTGGAGGCCACGACCGATTCGACCGGCCTCTACGATGTGGTTCATCCTCAACCCTCGATCCTCAATCCTAGCATCTCAGGCCAGCTCCACTCGGCCGCGCCCGCGGCGCACACGGCCGATCACGAAGGCCTGCTCGCCGGACTGGTTGAGTCGTCGAACCAGCGCGTCGGCCGACTTGGGCCGCACGGCCAGCACGAAGCCGATCCCCATATTGAACACGCGGTACATCTCCTGCTCTTCGACGCCCAGGTGTTCCAAGAGCCCGAAGATTGGTGGTATCGGCCACGATCCCTGCCGCACGACGGCGTCACAGTCGTCGGGCAGCATGCGCGGGATGTTGCCCGGCAGGCCGCCGCCGGTGATGTGCGCCAGGCCCGTTATCAGCGGCCGGCGAGCGTAATGCCGCAGTGCGTCCAGCACGGGCCGAACGTAGATACGCGTCGGCCGCAGGATGGCGTCCACCAGCGGTTCACCCAGCGCTTTGACCGGCTTGCGCAACGGCAATCGTGCCTCTTCCAGGAGCAGTTTTCGCGCCAGGGCGTAGCCGTTGGAGTGCAGCCCGCTGGAGGCCAGCCCGATGAGTTGATCGCCGGGTCGGGCGCGGTCACGGCCGATCATCCGCGCGCGTTCGACCACGCCGACGGCGAAACCCGCCAGGTCGAAGTGTCGTTTGCGGTACAGGTCGGGCATCTCGGCGGTCTCGCCGCCCAGCAGAGCGCAACCCGCCTGTCGGCAGCCGCCGACGATGCCGGCGAGGATCTGGGCGACCGTCTCTGGGTCGAGCTTGTTGACCGCGACGTAGTCCAGGAAGAACAGCGGCTCGGCCCCGCAGCACAGCAGGTCGTTGACGTTCATCGCGACCAGGTCGATGCCGATCGTGTCGTAGCGTCGGGCACGGATGGCAATCAGCAGTTTGCTGCCGACGCCGTCGGTGCAGGAGACGAGTACCGGGTCGCGGTAGTTGCGGGCGAAGAGTCGCTCGTCGTAGTCGAGCCGAAACAGGCCTGCGAACCCACCATGGCTAGGCAGGACGCGCGGGCTGTAGGTTCCGCGTATGGCCGGCCCGATGCGTTCGACGAGCTCGTCGGCCGCCTCCAGATTGACGCCCGCCTCACGGTAAGTGCGTGGCGACGGTTGCGGTTTTCGCTGGTTGGCTTTCACACGCCCACTATTACCCGAAATCCCCCCGTTCCTCCAGACGCGAACCAACTCGGCTGGGTCGTGACCATGCCGTGGCCTCAACACTCGCCGAACCAATCTGTGGCACTAGCCGCGTGCTCCATTTCGTTGGGAGCTGGGGATTACGGACGCCCACGCCGGTGCCCGGGCTGGTCTTCGCGTCTTCGGGGGGCGTGACTAATCCTGGTGGCAACAGGGCCACGAACGCGCGATCACAGCCGTTTGGGGGCTGTCAGGGCGGGGCTTGCCCCGCGAAATAGGCGGTTGCCGCG
>CAZUCH010000176.1:0-6668 GCA_964619045.1 uncultured Planctomycetales bacterium
ATCTTCGTGGCGGGCGGGGCAGGTTACGTGGGCAGTCATTGTGTCAAGCGCCTGGTTGAAGCCGGACACAAGGTCACGGTGTATGACAACCTCTGCGCCGGGCATCGCGCCGCGATACACGCCGACGCGACCTTCGTGCATGGCGATCTGGGCGACCCGATGACGCTGAATGGGGTGTTCGATGCCGGCCGGTTTGACGCCGCCCTGCATTTTGCGGCCTTCCTCAACGTCGGCGAGTCGGTCAACGAGCCGCTGAAATACTGGCGCAACAACGTGCGCAACACTCTGACGCTGCTGGAGCGCATGCAGGCGCACGGCGTTCAGCGCCTGGTCTTCAGCAGCAGTTGTGCGACCTACGGCGAGCCCGCGAAGCTGCCGATCAGCGAGGACGAGGCTCAATGTCCGATAAACCCGTACGGGGATACGAAGTTAGCCGTCGAGCGCATGTTGCGGAACTCCGCCGGAGCGTGGAACCTCGGCTCGGTGGCGTTGCGCTATTTCAACGCCGCCGGCGCTGCCGCCGATGGCACGCTCGGCGAGGATCACGACCCCGAGATTCACTTGATCCCGTTGGTGCTCCGGGTGGCCCTCCGGCAGCGCGCCGAGATCAAGATCTTCGGGACTGATTACGACACGCCCGACGGCACGTGCATCCGCGACTATGTTCACGTCGATGATCTGGCCGAGGCCCACCGCCTGGCGATCGAAGGCTGCGAGCCGGGTCGGTTCGAGGCTTACAATGTCGGAACCGGTAACGGAAACAGCGTTCTGGAGATAATCGAGGCCGCCCGTCAGGTCACCGGGCACCCGATTCCGGCCGTCGATTCCCCCCGCCGCCCCGGCGACCCGCCGCGACTGTTCGCCGACTCCAGCCGACTCCAACAGCGTTATGGCTGGCAGCCGCGGTACGGCGAGGTGCGAGAGACAATCGCCACCGCCTGGAAATGGCACCAGGCGCATCCAAAGGGCTACGGCAGGTAAGCTCGTGGGCCAGCGGCGACCGCAAGCGCTCCCGCAGTCGGGCGGAGCTGGGCAAAATCTGCGCGAACTGTCATTTTTTGTGTGGATGTGACACGTGGTTGTGCTATACTACGGGTGGACGTTGTGGTCCGGTGATTGATATCTCATAATACCGCACTAATTAATCATCTTTTGTCGTAACCTCGTCACCACTTCCCAACGCCGACATCAGAATCCCCCACATTAGATCGTGACTGGTCGTGTACCTAGTCACCGCGAACGCTGCGCCGGTCCGGGCGGGTGACCCCCCTCCCCCCCCCCGTACCTCCCTACTCCTTTGCTCGCCCGGACTTGGGCGGCGAATCCGCGGTACAGGCCCATGATCCGGCTGAAGCATGATAGCAGCACCGATAGACGTATTAGTAGAAAGGGCACGACAATGAGTTGGCCACTAAAACAATCGCAGGGACGGCGGGTCGAAGGCGCCTTCGGCCCCCCGCTGACCCCCGAAGAACTCACCAGCAACCTCTCGATGCTTGAGCGACAGCTCAACCACGACATGAAGTGTACAGCCGGCAAGAATCAGGTGTACATTCGTTCGTTGCTCACGGGGCGTACGACGACGCGACCACGTATCGCATTGAAGTGCCCGCTGCGGCGAGATATCGGACTAACGCCGGAGGTTTTCTACGAGGAGATTCGCGACGTGTGTTGTTGCGATTTTGAAACGTGCGAGGCGTGGCGAAACTTCACGGAGCGACACGTCCCAACGTAACCAAACCTAAGCAGCCTGGGAGCCAGCCGGCGATCATCGCCGGTGCTGCAAAGGTCGGGGCCCGGTGCGGAATCAGGCTGAACCGCGCCGGGCCCGTTTTCTATTCACACATCGGGCGAAAAGGGGGCACCGAACGGGCCAGTGGCTCTGGCCTACCGGCCACTTTCCGGCCGACGTGCGCGGATGTGCAGCGAGCCGGCGAATTCACGCACGAGCGGCAACATCTCCAACAGACTGCCAACCCCGCTGACGGCCGGGATGACCGCCTTGGGCGTCGCCGGATGCAGCCAGTCAAACGGCGTGATCTTGATCTCGTCGAACCCGCATTTTCGGAGTTGCGTTCGTAGCTTCCAGCGCACGAAGGCCGTCTCATCCGGCGAAACGTACCAGAACATCCGCCCCAGAAAGCGGAACTTGCGCTCCGCGAACACCTGCGGGTTCAGCATGTTGGGCTCGGCGAAGCTCAGCCAGCCTCCCGGCTTCAGCAACTGGTGTATCTTGGCCAGAGCCTGATCCATCTCCAGATGGTGCAGGATCGACGAGCCGATCACCGCGTCGAACGGGCCGTCGATCTCACAATCCTCAAACCGCTTGCACTCGAACCGAACCCGGTCGGCCGGCAGCCCCCGCGCCCGGGCCTTTTCGAGCAGCGCCGGCGAGATATCGACCGCCATGATTTCGGCCCCACTTTCGGCGAACCTCTTCGTGAAGTTGCCCGTGCCACAGCCGATCTCCAGGGCGCGCGTGCCCGGCCGCAGATCCCCGCCGCCGCGAATGTACTCTGCCCGCCGGCGTGCCCGTAGCCGGCCGGCCGGCGTCGCCCAACCCCAGGCGCTCTCCGGGTCATTACCGGCCAGGAGTTCGCCGTGTTCGATTTCATGCGCGGATCGGGCCGCACTCGGCTCGCCCGTCAGTCTTGACATGCCGTCTCCACTCTTGTTGACTCCCCAGGCGGGCTGCTCACGGATGATCCGTCGCCGCGGGCCCGTGGATCGTTGAGACCATAACCACACCTCGGCGGATGGGACAACCATAACTCCTCTGTCGTCAGTCCAGCGCTCATCCGGAGCCGCTCCGCCTCACACGAACTTCATCCGCCGAGCCCCAAACGCAACCATGCGCAGCAATACAACGCCGTGACTCCACCGTGAGATGTTTGTGTCGCCATAGGTTCGCTCGCGATAGCGAATCGGCAGGTCAACGATCTTGAGGTTCAGCTTGGCGGCGCCAAAGAGCAGGTCGAAATCGCCGAACGGATCGAAATCACCAAAGTACGCGCGGTTGGCCGCGATCGCGTCGTAATCACGCTTCCACATCACCTTAGTGCCGCAGAGCGTGTCCTTGATCGGCTGCCCCAAGACCGACGTGAAGGCCCAACTGAAGAACTTGTTGCCCAGCAGGTTGAAGAACCGCATGGCCCGCTCCTCCATCGGATAGACCAGACGCACGCCGTTTATGAACTCGCCCTTCCCCTCGCGAATCGTCTCGTAGAACAGCGGCAAATCCTCCGGGGCGACCGTCATGTCGGCGTCCAGGATCAGGACAATGTCGCCGCTGGCCGCGGCAAACCCCGTCCGGACGGCGTCGCCCTTGCCCTTGCCGGGCTGCCGGAACAGCTTGCACCGTCGCTCGGGATGCTCGGCCATCGTGCGCTCGATCGCACCGTACGTATCATCCGACGACCCACCCTCGACGAAGATCAACTCGGTCCCGCCACCCAACTCGGGCGTGCGGGCGAAAATCTGCTCGATGTTCCCCGCCTCGTTGCGAGCCGCCACCACCACCGATACTACCGGCTCTTGCAACAACTCCGGGCGCTGCGACTCCGGCCGGACAATCATGAAGTTGGTCAACGCGAGCTTATTGAACGGCCAGAGCTTGACGAGAAATCGGTTCATGAATCCGCTGACGAGCGGGATGTTGAGCGGGAACAGGATTTCCTGCCAGTCGCGCAGCACCTCGAACCCGGTCAGCCGCAACAGATTTCGCGCGTCGTGAACCGTCAGCCAGTTCTGCCGTAGCGTCGGTTTGGCCAGCCTCAGCCGCTCCGTCGCCGCCAAGGGCATCTCCCACAGGCGACTGTGAAGATTGATGATGATACGAGTCCGCGGCGTACACAGCGGCCGCACACGTTTCAGCACCGACTGGACATCCCAGACGTCATTCAACAGGTCCGAGAGGATGACGACGTCGAACTTCTCGTCCAGCTCCAGCTCGTGGACATCAGCATGTATGAAGCGCAATTCGGGGTGACGCTGCTCCCCCTGGCGTATGGCCTCGCGGGCGAAATCCACGCCCACCCCCACTGCCGGCTCAAGACCCGCCAGCAGATCTCCACGTCCACAACCCAGCTCCAGCACACGTTGCCCGGGCGGAACCAGGAGGCGATAGACCTTGCCCAGCCGGCGATGATAATAGCCCGCCCAGGTCTTCAAGCGGTCACTCAGTCGGGCAATGGCGTTCCAGCGGCGAATTCGCCGGTGACGATAGCTGGCCGCGGCCCGGTCGTTACGAAGCGGCACCGGCGAAGCTCCGACCGCCTCCGCGGCGCCAGCGGCTCGAAAACGGCTTACCGGTTCCACAGCGGCCGGTGGACGCACTGTCCCAACACCAGTAGCCGACTCGTCGTTCACCAATCACTCCCGCAAAACCTCTCTATCAACCGAAGCATTTCCTGCCACACCCGTCCATTGGCACACTAGTCCCGATCCAAAATCGTGTCAAGAATCGGGCACACCGCCTCAAGACGCGGTGATCGCATTCTCCAGCCCGCGGGGCCTGTCCTGACGCACCAGCCACCCAGAACCCCGAGCGTAGGCGAGCGGGACCATACGCAAAGGAACCGCCCACGAAGACCCCGCGCTGACGCTCGGGGCTCTGACCAACTCCGCCTGAACTGTCACGCACCTCAAGCGCCGAGAAGGCGTTCTGGCATCGCCACGCCCATACCGGTATTATGCGGCCCGGCGGGTTGCACGTCGTTCGGACGAACGGGTCCGGTCGCGGAACATGCAACTGCTCGACAGGAGTCCACACCATGAAGCGAGCCGTGATCACCGGCGTTACGGGACAGGATGGCTCATACCTGGCCGAGTTCCTGTTGGACAAGGGCTACGAGGTCCACGGCATAGTGCGCCGCTCCAGCACCTTCAACACCGACCGCATCGACGCAATCTATCAAGACCCGCATGAACCAGGGACACGCTTCTTCCTGCACTTTGGCGACCTCTCCGACGCCACCAGCTTGCGACGCATCCTCGACACGGTGCAGCCCGATGAGATCTACAACCTCGGCGCCCAGTCGCACGTCAAGGTATCGTTCTCGCAGCCTGAATACACTGCGGACGTCGTCGCCACCGGGACGTTGCGACTGCTCGAAAGCGTGCGCGACTACGTGGCCTGCACCAAGCGCCCCGTGCGCTTCTACCAGGCCGGCTCGTCCGAGATGTTTGGCGCGTCGCTGCCACCGCAAGACGAGAAGACGCCCTTCTACCCGCGCAGTCCGTACGCCGTCTCGAAAGTCGCGGCCTACTGGCACTGTGTGAACTACCGCGAGGCGTACAACCTGTTCATCGCCAACGGCATCCTGTTCAATCACGAGTCGCCGCGCCGGGGCGAGACCTTCGTGACGCGCAAGGTGACACGCGCCGTGGGCCGCATCAAGCTCGGCCTGCAGGAGCACCTGTATCTGGGGAACCTGAGCGCCAAACGCGACTGGGGCTTCGCCGGCGATTATGTCGACGCCATGTGGCGCATGTTGCAGCAAGACGAGCCCGACAACTACGTGGTCGCCACCGGCGAGGCCCATTCGGTGGGCGAGTTCGTCGAGGAGGCCTTCAACTACGCCGGCTTGGAATGGCAGAAACACGTTCGTACCGACGAACGCTATCTGCGCCCCACCGAGGTGGATCACCTGCGCGGCGACGCCAGCCTGGCTCGGGATAAACTGGGCTGGACACCCCCCGTGACCTTCGCCGAGCTTGTCCGAATGATGGTCAATCACGACCTGGAGCTGGCCAGCCAGGAGCAGACCTTGCGCGGCGCCGGCCACCTGATCAGCCCGCGCGGAGCCGCCGGTGAATAAGCAAGACTCCATCTACGTCGCCGGCCACACCGGGCTGGTCGGCTCGGCCATCGTGCGTGGCTTGCGCGCGGCCGGATTCTCCAACATCCTGACGTGCGAGTACCCCGATCTCGATCTGACCGTGGCCGGGTCGGTTGACGAGTTCTTCCGCCAGGCGCGACCGGCCTACGTGTTCCTGGCGGCCGCCAAGGTGGGCGGTATAGTCGCCAACGATACGTACCCGGCCGATTTCATCCGCGAGAACCTGCTGATTCAGACCCACGTGATCGACGCCGCCTATCGCCATGAGGCGCGCAAGCTCCTGTTCCTCGGCTCGTCGTGCATCTATCCCAAACACGCCCCGCAGCCCATGCCCGAGGACTGCTTGCTGACCGGGCCGCTCGAGCCGACCAACTCGGCCTACGCCATTGCCAAGATCGCCGGGCTCGAGATGTGTGCGGCCTATCGTAAACAGCACGGCTTCAATGCCATCGCCCTGATGCCGACGAATCTCTACGGCCCCGGCGACAACTTCGACTTGCAGAATTCGCACGTGCTACCGGCCATGCTGCGCAAAATGCACGATGCCAAACAGTGTGGCGCCGATCACGTTCTGATCTGGGGCACCGGCCAACCGCGACGCGAGTTCCTCCACGTCGACGACCTGGCGGACGCGGCCGTCTTCCTCATGCAAAACTACGACCAGCAAAGAATCGTAAACGTGGGCGTCGGCGAGGACGTGTCAATCGCCGAACTGGCGGGCCTGATCCGCGAAGTCGTCGGTTTCGAGGGCGAACTGCGCTACGACTCCAGCAAGCCCGACGGCACGCCGCGCAAACTGCTGGACGTTTCACATTTGACCCAACTCGG
>CAZUCH010000177.1:0-6649 GCA_964619045.1 uncultured Planctomycetales bacterium
GTTATAGACCGGACGCTGGTGCGTGATGACGCGTACGGCGGCTAGCAGGGCTACCGCGGCGCAGACGCCGAATGTGCAGGCCTGTGGTGGACCGCCGATCAATCGGGCCGTGAGCGCCACCAGCACTCCGCCGGCGGCCGCCAGCGCGACCAGGCCGACGCGGCTCATATTGGCCCGCCCACCGGGCAGTGCCAGAAACAGGCCGACCGCTCCGAAGATCAGCAACAGGATCATTACCGTGGGCATACTCTCTGATTCCCGTGCGCGAACTTCCGCGCTCGTCTTCCGTCACCGAATTGCCGCTAAGGGCACGCTTCTACTCGATAGTGCACATCATGGCTAGGCCTCGCGACCCGCGCCGGGCCCGTAACCAGTCACCGCCGGGTTCTTGCGCGGGCGCTGGTCCTTGGTCAGGTCGTACATGTGCAGCAGCTTCTCCTTGTCGAAGATCAACTCCTCGCGCGTGCGGCTGACCAGATCGTGGCAGGGCGTCAACTCGATCGCGTCCACCGGACAGGCTTCCTCACACATTCCGCAATATATGCAGCGTAGTTCATCAATATCGAACTTGACCGGGTACTTCTCGCGGTCGGGCCAGGGTGACTCGCCGGCCTCGATGTGGATGCAGTTCACCGGGCAGGCCGTGGCACACATAAAACACGCCACACACGCCACGCGACCGCCGGCGTCGCGATTCAGGCGGTGAACGCCGCGATAGTTGTCCTGGCGCAGGGTGCCGTCGTTAAGACGCGTCTTCTCGGGGTATGCCTGCACGGTCTTGCCACGCAGCTTCAGATCGAACGTGTGCCGCAACGTACATTTGATGCCGGCGATAATCTGCGGCATGTAGAGCCGCTCGGCGGCGCTCAACTTCGGCGGTTGCAGGACTACTACGTCTTCGTCACGCATATGTATACCTCAAGCCGACCGCACGACCTCGACATGCGGCAGGTTGCCCTGCCGGCCGGTGATCGGCTGCTTCGATCGGGCCGCGTACCACAACATGATGGCCAGCATCGCTACGTTGACGGCCAGAGCCACGTACCACTTCTCGCGCAGATCGATAAACGCCGCCAGGACGCCCGTTATCGCGACCATGCCGATTCCCACCGGGACCATCGACAGCCACGCGAGTCGCATGAGCTGGTCGAATCGCAATCGCGGGATGGTCCAGCGGATGATCATGAAGAACGCGATGAAGACCGCTATCTTGGTGATGTACACGCCGAGCTTGATGAACATCGCCCACCAGGCGTTGTTCTCCGACAGCAGCGACGTGAACGGCAGCGGTGCCCAGCCGCCGAAGAAGAGCGCAACCATGATCGCGCTGCCAGTGATGATGTGTACGTATTCGCCCAGGAAGAACATCGCGAATTTCATCGAGCTGTATTCGGTGTGGAAGCCGCCCACCAGCTCCTGCTCGGCCTCGGCCAGATCGAACGGCGTCCGATTGGTCTCGGCGAAGGTGGCGATCAGGATCAGCATGAACGGCAACGGGTGTACGAAGACATACCAGATACCGCTAGTAGCCTGTTGGGCGACGATCTCCTCGAGCCGGAGCGAGCCGGTAACCAACAGCACGCACACCAGCGCCAGGCCGATCGGCAGTTCGTAGCTGATCATCTGCGCCGCGGCCCGGATTCCGCCGAAGAAGGAGTACTTGTTGTTGCTCGCGTAACCGGCCAGCACTATGCCGTAGACGCTGATCGAGCCGACTGCGAGTATGTAGAGGATGCCGATGTCGAGGCTGGCGACTTGGGTGCTGACGGTCTGGTCGCCTTCCATCCACGGCCAATGCACATCGCCGGCCCACGGTACGATTGCGAAGCCCACCATCGCCAGCGCCAATGTCACGCACGGCGCCAGCATGAACAGCAGTCTGTCCACGTTCTTGGGCGTGATGTCCTCTTTGAAGAAGAACTTGGCCCCGTCGGCCACCGGCTGGAGCAAGCCCCAGAAGCCCACGCGGTTGGGTCCACGCCGATCCTGAGTGAACGCGGCCAGCTTGCGCTCGGCCAGGATGCACACCGATGTGCCGCTCAACAGGCCGACGATCACGAGGACCAGGAAGATCGCCGTGAACCAGAAGGGGTCGCTGAGCAGATCGCGGTATAGCGGGAACGCCCACCACAGCACCGCCGCCCCGACTGCCGCCAACAGCGCGCCGATTGGGAAGACCACGAACGGGTTGCCCAGCAGTTTCTCGATTCGTCTTACGGTTGGGTCAATCATCGCCTATCGCACCATAAGTCGCGCTCAATGCGCGTGTTTTGGCAATTCCGGGGGCTCGTACACTTGGGCCAGGCTTGGCAGTTTGGCAGCCAGCAGCTCACGCACTTTCGCGGCTCGAAACAGTCCCGGCTCGCCCGCCAACTCGTGGAAGAACTGCCCGTCAGGCTTCACACCCTCTAACGGAGCCAAGGCCCGCTCGAACGGTTGGGCGAGCCCGTCGCAATTCACGAACGTGCCCTCACGCTCGGCCCAGGTCGCGCCTGGGATTCGCAACGCCGCGAACTCGTCGAGCGCCGACGGGAACAGATCATGCACAACGAGGAACTCGACCTTGGCGAGGGCCGTCGCCACGTCCGGCGTCACCCATTCGTCGGGGTAGCCGCCCACGACGCAGGCCGCTTTGTAGCCTCCCTCGGCTGCCTTCCCGAGAAAATCGCGCCAAGTGGCGGTGTTGCCGCCAAAATGGGCCACGACTTCTTCGACGCCGCGCCGATTGGGGCACTTTTCGGCCTTGATGACGAAACCCTTGGGGAAAGTCTGATCTTCGCCGCGCGTTGGGGCATGCCCGACGACCAGCGTCGCTTCGGGTGCCATTTCACGCACGTGTTGGGCTAACAGCCAAGCTTCTTCGCAGCTCATCATCGGGCTTAGCACGACTCCGAGCCCCGCGCCGCCGCCCGCACCCAACACGGCGGTCATTCGCTCGCGCAGCAGCGCCGGCAGGTCTTCCCAACGTACCGGCTCCAGCCCGTTCGCTCCCCGCACGACCGGCTGATTGAGGCGGTCGTCACGCTGGACGTACTCCCAGCCGAAACGGGCCTCGTCGCTGATCCACCACTGATTGACCTTGTCGTTGTAGCGTGCCCGAACGCGATGAATGCCGTTCTCGTTGTGATCGATGTAGATTGTCTGGCCACGGCTGTCCGCCGGGCTGACCGACTTGGTCGATTTCAGCGTCCAGACGCGCTGCTTGAAGAGGAACTGCTTGTCGATCAAGGCCCCCACCGGACACAACTCGACCACGTTGCCTTGCAGCGGATTGTCGAGCGGCACACCTTGGAAAACGTCGATCTCGGAGCTGCTGCCGCGGTTGATGACGGCCAACTCGCCCGAACCGGTCACCTCGGCCACGAAACGCGTGCAGCGCTTGCACAGTACACAACGATCCGAGTACAGCAGAGTGTGCGGGCCGATGTCCTTCTTGGGGGTCTTGTGCTTGGGCTCGACCATCCGTGAACCGACGTCGGCGTATTGCTCGGCGTAATCCTGAAGGAAGCATTCGCCCGCCTTGTCGCAGACCGGGCAATCCAAGGGGTGATTCAGCAGGTAGTACTCGAGCAGATGGCGGCGAGCCTCGCGGACCGTGTCGGAATCGAAGCGGACTTCCAGGCCCTCTTTTGTCGGGGTCTGACAGGCGGGGAAGAGCTTCGGGGCCCAGCCCAACTCGTGCGTTTGCGGGTGGGGCATCTTCATTTCCATCAGACACATCCGGCAACTGGCCACCACGCTCAGCCCCGGGTGATAGCAGTAGTGCGGGACGTCGATCCCGACTTCGAGCGCCGCTTGCAGGACGTTGACGCCCTCGCGGCACTCAATCTCCCGACCGTCGATGATGATCTTCGGCATAGTCGCCTGTCCTAATGCGCTAGCGCGCCGACCTGGCAGACGGCTCGTAGTACGTGCCGCCCAGGTAGCTCTCGATGCGCCCGCCTGCAATTGGCAGCTCGTAGGCTGCCGGGTTTATCTCTCTTATGCGTCGTTGCGTGGCCTGTGGATCCTGGGCCGCGATGCGCTCCTCGAACTCGCGTCTGAACTTGTTTACGATCAGACGCAAGGGCCACGCCGCCCCGTCTGAAAGCCCGCAGATGCTCAATCCCGGCATCATGCCCAGGTTATTCGAAATCTCTGGTAGCAAGTCCAGATCGCAGATGCGACCCGCGCCGTCGCGGATTCGCTGGGCTATCCGGTACATCCATGCCGTCCCCTCGCGGCACTGCGTACACTGCCCGCAGGACTCCAGCGCGTAGAATCGCGCCACATTCGCCAGCACTTCGCGAATGTCAACGTCCTCCGGCACCACGACCGCCGCCGCAGTCCCCAAACCCAACATGCCGTAACGCTTGGGATCATCGAAGTCCAGCCGGCAGTCCAGTTCGTCAAAGTCTTGTTGGGGGTCAACCTCGCCGGGGTTCCCCGGGAAGGTGTCCCCACGCAGCACGCCCATCGACAGTCCGCCCGGCAACACGGCCTTGACCTTCTTGCCGTCGCGCATTCCGCCGCCGAAGTCGGCTCCGTAGATCAACTCGCGCACCGTCAGGCCAAGCGGAGCCTCGTAGCAGCCCGGACGCTTCACCGGCCCGCTGATGCAGTACATCTTCGGCCCCCACGAGCCTTCGCAGCCCAGCGACTGCCACCAATCCACGCCGCGCGTGATGATGTGCGGCAGACAGGCTAGCGTCTCGATGTTGTTGACCACCGTCGGTTTATGAAAAGCACCCTCGATAGCCGGGAACGGCGGCTTGATGCGCGGCCAGCCTCGCTTGCCCTCGAGGCTCTCGATCAGTCCGGTCTCCTCGCCGCAGACATACGCTCCCGCCCCGCGGTGGATATAGCACTCCAGATCGTAACCCGTGCCGAGGATGTTCTTGCCGAAGTAGCCCGCCGCGTAGGCCTCGTCAATAGCGTGTTGGAGAATGTGAAACTGCTCGGTGAATTCGCCGCGCATGTACACATACGCCACCGTGGTGCGAGTCGCGTAGCCCGCGATGAGGATCCCCTCCAGCAGCATGTGCGGGTCGTGTTCGATCGTCACGCGGTTGCAGAAAGTCGGTGGCTCCGATTCGTCGCAGTTCACGCACAGGTACGTGATCTCGCGGTCCGGCGGCAGGAAGGTCCACTTCACGCCGGCCGGGAATCCCGCCCCGCCGCGGCCGCGCAGGTTGGCCTGCTTGACCAGCTCGACGACTTCGTCCGGCTTCTGCTTGAGAGCCTGCTCGGCTCCCGCATATCCGCCGCCGGACTTATAGACGTCGATCGACGTGCTGCCGGCGACGCCGACGTTCTTCATTAGTACGCGTTCATACGCCATCAAGGACACCGTATTCGCAGTCACCCGCGCGGGGCATCGAACAAATCGCTCCGCGGCACGTCCAGCTTGTCGTTATCCGCATCCGCCAGGATGCGGTCCAGGTCTTCCACCGTCACGCACTTGTGCATCTTCTCGTTGATCTGCATGCACGGCGCGTGGTCACAAGCCGCCAGGCATTCCTCGGTCATCAGCGACCACTGCCCGTCCGGCGTCGTCTCGTGCTCGCCGATTCCGAGCTTCTCCTTCAGGGCCGCCAGCACCTCGCGCCCTCCCATCAGCTCGCAGGACAAGGAGCGGCACAGCACGATCGTCTTCTTGCCGCGCGGATGCGTCCAGAACTGCGCGTAGAACGTCGCCACGTCCAAGACGGCCGACGGCGGCACCTCCAGCAACTCCGCGATATCGCGCATCGCCTGCAAAGAGACGTAGCCCAAGGCATCCTGCGCGATGTGCAGGGCCGGCAACATCACCGCACGCCGCGTCGGATATCGCGGGAAGAACCCGCGAATCTTCTCCAACACCGCGTCATTCAGCCGCGGGCCCAAGTGCTCCTCGGGTACCGTGGCGCGATCAATCGCCTTCCAACTCACCACACTTCTCCACGCATCGCGCCGGCCAAGGCCGGCCCTTCGCGACGCCACATTGCAGACAACATCATCTGTCCAACTCCCCGGCGATTACGTTCAGGCTGTTCAGGACGGCCGGGATGTCACTTATCTGATGGCCAACGATCATGCTCGCGAACGCCTGGTAGTTGTGGAAGCACGGCGGCCGACAGCGCGCCCTATAGGCACAGTTGCCGCCGTCGCTGACCAGATAGAAGCCCAACTCGCCGTTGGCCGTCTCGTTCGCAAAGTATGCCTCGCCCATCGGCGGCGTCAGGCCGCGGTTGGGCATGATCTTTGAAAAATGGTGTATCAACCCCTCGATCGAGAAGTAGATCTCGTCCTTCTTCGGCAACGTCACTTTCTGCTCAGGCAGCACGTTGATCGGACCCTCGGGAAGCATCGCGATGGCTTGCTCGATGATCCGGCACGATTGGCGAACCTCCTCGATCCGCACCTGGAAACGCCCCAGAACGTCGCCCGTTTCGGCTATCGCGACCTTGAAGTCGACCGCCGACGCACCCTTTCCATCCCAGTCATCCGCGTAGCACAGGTACGGCTCGTCCTTGCGCAGGTCGCGCCGCACGCCGCTGCCGCGTGCCACCGGCCCGGTTAGCGACCAGTCGATCGCGTCGTCGTGTGAGACCACGCCAACACCAGTGACCCGCTCCAGGAAGATCCGGTTACGCAACAAGAGAGTCTCGACATCCTCCAGCGCCGGCGG
>CAZUCH010000178.1:0-2313 GCA_964619045.1 uncultured Planctomycetales bacterium
AAGACCGCCGTCGCGATCAACCTGGCGGTCACATTCGCGCAGGGCAACCAGCGTGTGCTCTTGATCGACTGCAACTTCCGTTGCCCAGGCGTTCGGGCCGCCTTCCCCCGCGCGTCAGGTGCTGGTCTCAGCAGCGTGCTGGTCGGTCAGACCGCGCTCGACAAGGCGATCAACAAGACCGAGCTAGGCAACCTCGACGTGCTCACCAGCGGTCCCATGCCGCCCAATCCGGCCGAACTGCTGGGGTCACCCCAGATGACCGCCATGCTCGAGTCGGCCAAGAAATCCTACGATCGCATCATCTTCGACGGCCCGCCCTGCCTGCTGATCAGCGACGCCTTGGTGCTGGCGACACAGGTGGATGCCGTCGTCATGGTCGTCCGCGCCGCCAACAGCACCAAGGGTGCTCTGAAGCGTTCCCGCGAGCAACTGGGACGCGTGAATGCCCGTGTGATCGGCGCGGTGCTCAACGGCGTTCAGGCCCGACCGGGTGGCTACTTCCGCGAGCAATACCGCGAGTTCTACGATTACATGAACGACGAAGTCGTCCTCCAGGAGTTGGACGCCGGCCCGCCCGAAGTCGGAGCCGATGCCGACCCCGGCGAGAAGCCGGACCAGACATAGCCTGACCAGACAACGCAACCGGCCTTGTGCTGAGTCCGATCGTGCCCGCCACGATTGGACTCAGCCTCTTTTTGGAATACCATCGCCGCCTATGGAGCGGAACATCAAACTCGTTCTGGCCTACGACGGGACCGAGTTCCATGGCTGGCAACGGCAGGCGGCCCTACGCACCGTGCAGGAGGACGTCGAGCAGGTTCTCATGCGCATCCTGCGCCATCCACTGCATGTGACCGGCGCCAGCCGTACGGATGCCGGTGTACACGCTCGCGGCCAGGTGGCCAATGTTCTGACGACCGCCACAATCCCCGTGCCCAACTTGCTGGCCGCCATCGGGCATCACCTGCCGTCGGACATAGCGCTCGTGCATGTGGAGCAGGTGGCAAGGGGCTTCCATTCGTCGCTCAGTGCCGTGGGCAAGCTCTACCGCTACCGCATTTTCAACGCCGAGTCGCGCCCCGTGGAGCGCTTCGCCGATCGTCACGCCTGGCACGTCTGGTACCCGCTGGATCTGGACGTCGTGCGTGCGGCGGCGGCGGAAATGGTCGGCGAGCACGACTTCGCCGGCTTTGCCAGCCAGGGCAGCCCTCGGGCAACGACGGTTCGCACCGTGTCGAGGATCGGCGTTAGGCGGCGCGGCCCCGAGGTGCTCATCGACGTTGAGGGTACCGGGTTCCTGTACAACCAGGTTCGCAACATGGTCGGCACGCTGTTCGAGATCGGCCGCGGCCGCTGGGAGCCCTCGCGCGTGCGCGAGATACTCGACTCGGGGGACCGTGGGCTGGCCGGCATCACGGCCCCGCCCCACGGATTGTGCCTGCAATGGGTCCGCTATGGTCCCGCCGGGAGTGTGCCAGATGAAGCTGAATGAGCGCGTGGTGCTGGTGACCGGCGCGGCGCGGCGAGTGGGCCGCGCGATCGCGCTGCGCCTGGCCGGCGCCGGCTGCCAACTCGCCGTCCACTACAACACGTCGTCCGAGGCGGCGGCCGACACGGTGGACCGCTGTCGAGCCGCCGGAGCGCGGGCCGAGGCCTTCGACGCCGACTTGGCGGACCTGGACGCGAGCGCCGCTGTGGTTCAGCGAGTGCTGCGGCAGTTCGGGCGTCTGGACGTGCTGGTGAACAACGCCTCGGTGTTCGAACCGATGGCGCTCGAGCAGTTCTCGCAAGCCGAGTGGGAGCGTACGCTACGGATCAACCTGACCGCTCCGATGGTGCTGGCTCACGCGGCCCGAGACGCGCTGCGCCAGGCGCGGGGCCGAATCGTCAACTTGTGCGACGTCTCGACCGCCTGCCCATGGCCCGACCACCTCGCGTACATGGTCTCGAAGGGCGGGCTCGATACGCTGACTAAGGTGCTGGCCCGCGCCTTGGCCCCGGAGGTCAACGTGGTCGGCATCGCGCCCGGCGTCGCCGCCTGGCCGGAGCATTATGATGAGAAGACACGTGCTCGGCTGACTAGGCGTATCCCGCTGGAGCGAGCCGGAACACCCGAGGACATCGCCGCCGCTGTCCATTTCGTATTGCGCGACGGCGACTACCTGACCGGCGCGATCCTGCCGATCGACGGCGGCCGGCACTTGACATGATGCGGGTTCGATGGTGATCCGTATTAGGAGCCTATCCCAGAACTTGTGGCACAGGCTTCCAGCCTGTGACTACACCGGCAAGATGCCGGTGCCACACGGGTTG
>CAZUCH010000178.1:2413-6626 GCA_964619045.1 uncultured Planctomycetales bacterium
GCACAGGCTTCCAGCCTGTGACTACACCGGCAAGATGCCGGTGCCACACGGGTTGTGGGTCGGCCCGGACTCGAAGGTTGGTGGCTAATGATTGGTCGGACACGATGTTCCTGGATACTACCGGCGCTAATGTGCGCCGCGACGGCGGTGGGGGAGCCGCCGACCTCACAACCGGCGACCCGACCCGCCGACACTGACGCCGCGAAAGCGGAGTGGCCCATGTTCCGCGGCTGCGCGGCCCAGACGGGCGTCGCGCGCGGCACATTGCCAGAGCGGCCGGCTCTACTCTGGAAGCGGCAGGTTGGCGAGATGATTGTCTCCACGGCGGCAATAGCGAACGGCATCGCCTACGTCGGCATCGACGACGGGCGGCTGGTGGCGCTCGACCTGAAGAGCGGCCGGCAGCGTTGGCAACACGAGACCGGCGAGGCAATCGAGTCCTCGCCAACGGTCGCGGGCGGGCTGGTCATCTTCGGCAACGAGGCCGGCATGATGTACGCTTGCGACGCCGGCGACGGCACACTCCGCTGGACGTTCGCCGCCGGGGACCGGATCGTCTCGTCCGCCAACTGTGTCGAAGGCCGCCTCGTGTTCGGCTCCTACGACGGATACCTCTATTGCCTGCGATTGACGAATGGCGGGCTGATCTGGAAGTACGATGTGGGCGAGCGTGTTCATGGCACGCCGGCGCTTATCGACGGGCACGTCTTGGCCGCCGCCTGTGACGCGCACCTGCACGTCGTCAAGCTGGCCGACGGCTCGCTCGTACGGAAGATTACCCTCGGCTCGGTCACCGGAGCATCGCCCGCCGCGAGCCTTCGTCGGAACGTATGGCGGCCAGGTCGTGGGCCTCGATTGGCGGGCCGGGCAAGTGCTGTGGCGTTTCGAGGAAGATGATCGCTCGCAGCCGATCCTCTCATCCGCCGCCCTGACCGAGAGTCTGGTCATCGTCGGCGGGCGCGACAAACGGCTGCGTGCCCTGGAGCAATCCACCGGCGTGCAACGCTGGTCCTTCACGGCCAAGGGCCGCATCGACTCATCGCCGGTGGTGGTGGGGGGGCGCGTGTTCGTGGGTTCCACGGGCGGGAATCTCTACGCCGTGGACTCGAAGACCGGACAGGAGACTTGGCGTTTCGAGACCGGCGGCGGGATTTACGCCTCGCCGGCCGTCGGCGGCGGCTGCCTGGTTATCGGCACCGAAGATGGCGTCGTGTACTGCTTCGGGGGCGGGCGTCAACATGATGGGTAGCATCGGCGTCCCGCCGGTTGCAGGCCGTACCGGCGAGACGCCGATGCTCCCCGATCACCAACTGTTCTGACGCCGACCTCGCTTCGGCGCGCGCGGAGGTTGACGCGCTGCTAGCTGGCCGCATATGCTGCGGAATTCCTGGAATATCGGCGGCACGACCGTCGCCGACAGGACCGGCTTGCGACGCGTTCCACAGCGATATGAGCAGGGTACACCGTGAAGTTCCTCGAACGATTCTGGTTTGGCTGCGGCCACTGCCACGAAGGGCACGGGTGCCCGGTGGCCGAACACGCCGACCCGGAAACGGGCGAGTTTCACATGCCGATCCATGGAGCCCAGTTGGTGGGGACGGTGTTCCTGGTTTTTCTGCTGCCGCTGGCGGTCGCGATCGTCGGTGCGAGCCTGGCCGGTCGCTGGTTGGCCGGCCCATCCGAGCAATCGTTGAAACTCTGGCAACCAGCCGGAGCGCTGGTCGGCTTTCTGGTCGGCGTCGCTTTGGCCAAGCTTGTCTTCTGGACCTGCCGGCGCTATTCGCAAGCCGGCGGAGGTGTTGAATGAGCGCCGCGGCTAGCAGGTCGTCTTCCGGGCTGAAATCCTTTCCGCGCGGCATCCACCCGCCGCACCGCAAGAAATACTCCGAAGGCGTGCCGATCGAGCCCTTCATGCCCACGGTGGATCTGCTGATCCCCCTGTCTCAGCACATTGGGGCGCCGTGCAAGAGCACGGTCAAGCCGCGCACCGAGGTGGCCTACGGCGAGGTGATCGCCGACATCGATCACCCCATCGCCGCTCCGATCCACGCTTCGCTGGCCGGCAAAACGGCCACCGCCGTGATGACGTTGCTGCCGGGGCCGGGTGGACGCCGTTGCGAGGCCATCCCGCTCAAGCCCCCGACCGAGGGCGAGCGGCTACCCGCAAACTTCTTCGAAGAGTTCCTGGACCGCAACTGGGGCAGCGTCGAGCCGACGGGCTTCGATCCCGACGAGGTCGTCCAGAAAATCCGCGCCGGCGGTCTGGTCGGCATGGGCGGGGCGACTTTCCCGACCTACTTCAAGCTGAGACGCAACCCCGAGAAGCCGGTTGATACGCTGGTGCTCAACGGCGCCGAATGCGAGCCGTACCTGACGGCCGATCACCGGTTGATGGTCGAGTGTCCCGAGGGCATCGTCTGCGGGCTCATGCTGGCCAAACACGCGGCCGGCGCGGGGCGCGCCATCATCGCCATTGAGGCCAATAAGCCAAACGCCATCGAGGCCATGAAGCGTGCTTCCGCTGACTATCCTGATGTGGAGGTCATGGTCTGTGCGACGCGTTACCCGATGGGTGGCGAGCGGCAACTGATCTCGGCCGTTGTCGGTCGAACAGTGCCGGCGGCTCCGAAGGGGCTGCCGTTGGACGTTGGCGTAGTGGTCATCAACGTCGCCACCGCTCACGGCATCGCCCGGGCGGTCGTGAAGGACATCCCCTTCACGCACCGCGTGGTGACGGTCACTGGCCTGGGCGTGAAGAACCCGGGCAACTGGATCGTGCCTGTTGGCACTTCGTTCGCCGACCTGATCGACAACGCGGCCGGCGGCGTCACTGCCGAGGTCGTAAAGGTGCTCGCGGGTGGCCCGATGATGGGCCCCACGATTCCGAACCTGAACGTCCCCGTCATCAAGGGCGTCGGCGGAATCACGGTGATGATCGAGCAGGAAACGGCTCGCTGGCACGAATCCGCGTGCATTCGTTGTGGCCGGTGTATCGACAATTGCCCGTTGTATCTCTCGCCGACCAAGATCGCGCACGCCGTCAAGCACGGCGATTACGACATGGCGAACAAGTACGACATGAACGCATGTTGCGAGTGCGGCTGTTGCTCATTCGTGTGCCCGGCCCAGATTCCACTGGCCCAGTACCTGCGGACCGGCAAAGCCGAGGCTCGCCACAGGCAGATGAAGAAACAAGCCGCCGGCGCTTAAGCCGACGTAGTCGGACCGGCCCCAGGGCCGGTGCCCATTGCAGTCAGGAGAACCAGACTCCATGAGTGACGCACCGAACGTTGACAAACCGACGGCGGCCCCCGCGCCCGCGCCGGCCCCCGCCCCGGCGGGTCCGCGCGAATTCCTGGTCAGCTCGGCGCCGCACCTGGCGTCCGGAGCGACGACCAAGCGCATCATGTTTGAGGTCGTGGCCGCGATGCTGCCCCTGTTGGGCATCGCCGTCTACATGTACGGCACCGCGGCCATCGTCCTGACCGTGATGAGCGTCGTCGGCTGCCTGGTCGCCGAAGCTCTCGGCAACAAGATCCGTGGTCAGAGCCTGGCTTCGCTAAGAGACGGATCGGCCGTGGTCACGGGCATGATCCTGGCGTTCTCGCTACCGCCTGCGATGGCCACCGGCAGCAAGTTCTACATGGCGTTCGTCGGCGGGGTCATCGCGATCGCGCTGGGCAAGGCGGTCTTCGGCGGCTTGGGCAACAACCTGTTCAACCCGGCCATGGTGGGCCGCGCGTTCCTGATGATGTGTTTCCCGGCGGCGATGGCCTGCTGGACCCCCACCATTCCGATGTTGTCGGATGCCAAGGCCGAGCTGGCCGAGAGCAAGGGTGTCGCGGTCGCCGAACTGGCCCAGGAAGATATCGATGCGATTACGGCCCCGACGCCGCTGTACGAAGCCAGCCAACTGAGAGCCGCGGTGAAGAAGGCCGAGGCCGAGCCCGCCAAGCGCGACAAACACCTAGCCGACGCGGACAGGATCAAGAAACACATGCCCGACTTTAAGCGGCTGCTGATTGGCAACGTCGCCGGCAGCGTCGGCGAGACTAGTGCTCTGCTGGCGCTGATATGCGGTTTGTGGCTGGTTGTTCGCCGCGTGGCGGACTGGCGCCAACCGCTGGCGCTGCTGAGTGTGGTGGTGGTGATATCGCTGCTGACGAATCTGATCGCCCCCGACCGCTTCCAGGGACCGCTCTACCACCTGACC
>CAZUCH010000179.1:0-6590 GCA_964619045.1 uncultured Planctomycetales bacterium
GACCGAGACCTGGCTGGCGTATTGGCACGGCTGGACCTGGTTCGTCCTCGCGTGCGCCATCCTGGTGACACTGTGGTTCACGATCGGCGGGGTATTCGACATGAGGTCGATGTTCCGTCAACTGCGCCGCCGGGCCGCCGATCCGTCCGACGACGGTCGCGTCGAGACGACCGATCACACGGGGATGGACGGCTGACACGGAAATCGCACGCCACACTATCAGTGGGACCGGCCCCTAGGAATCCACGATTGTTGCCCGCAGGAACGCCAGGAAGACCGAGCCTTCGTCGTCCGCCTGAGGCAGGCGAATCAGTACCCAACGTCCCGGCGCGACCGTAAGGGACGTCGATACCTCGCGCGTTGCCATGATCGGACGGCCAACCTCAAACGGCACGTCCGCGATCGGCTGGCGGCCGGCCACACGGGTGATCCGCATACGCGCTTCCTTCAGGACGATCAGTTTCTCGTTCGCTTCCCCGACGAGAAACTCCAACTCCACACCTTCAAGCAACTCCGTCGAGTGCTCGACAACCAGACTGCCATCGCCGCGCTTCACCATGTACGGGATCTGCTGCCCCATACGAACGGTCGCCTTCTCACCCGGCATGACCTTGACGCTCGGCCCTGCGAGCAGTTTGCACGCCAACGGCGCCCCCTTCTTCGGCGTCAGAAACCGATCAACATCGAAATCCGCCTGCAACAACACGCAGTCACGCGGCCCGGACCGGCCCCCCGTAGACTGATCCGTGTCCAACAGGCGCTGCAAGTCCGCCGACAACTTGCCATCTTCAGTAACCGGCTCGGCCTGCACGAGCTTGTATTCAACCAGCACGGCTGGCTCGTCGGCACCATTGGCCTCCACACACAGGGCCAGCGACATCAACGTCACAACGATCAATCCACGAGCGTTCATCAGCCGTCTCCTTTGTATCTCGTCGTCTAGCGGCCTCGCGGCCCCCAGCGCGAGATGTCTATCGAATCGTCACGGGCCGGAGCGCGAGCGAACAGGGGCTCGTCCAGCCGCACAAACAGTATCTTGGTGGGGCGTGCCTCCGGCGTGATCGGCGTTGCCGCCTGGCGACCCGACCCCGTGTCCAGCAGCCACGTCGCGGCAGCGACCAACAGGCACGCCGCGACCATCTGCCACAATGGCACCGGCCGGCACCACCAATTGACCGGCTGCCGCCCAGCCGCCCGCACGGCGTTTACGATTCGCCGGTCGGCCGCCGGCGACAGCCCCTCCGGCTCGACCGACTTCAGCAGCTTGTCCAGGTCTGTCTCAGACATTGTACGGCTCCCGTTGTAGCAGCCCGCGCAGCTCATCGAGCCCGCGGGCGTATTGGCTGGTCACGGTCCCCAGCGGCCGGCCCACAACTTCGGCGATCTCGCGAAAAGGCATATCGCCATAGACCTTCAGCACGATTACTTCGCGGCGCTCGCCGGGCAGTTGTCGCAGCGCCGACCGCACGGCATCGCTCAGCTCACAGTCCTCGATCGGGGCTCCATCCGGCAACGCCGGCTTGTCGGCCTCCAGCGTCACAGTGGCCGGCCGAACGCCGACAACGCGCCGCCGATCGATGACCTGGTTCCGCAGACAGCGCAGCACGTAGCCCAGCCCGCTGTCGACCAAGCAACCACGACGGACGAGGCGGACCAGCACATCCTGGACGAGATCCTCGGCTTCGGCAGCGCTGCCGGTGAGCACCCGGGCATACGCTCCCAGCGTCCGGCGATTGGCCAAATAGAACTCTGCCCACGCGTCGCCGATTGTCGCTGATGTCCGCATCGAGTTCCCTGTCGTCATGGTACGTCACCGCGGCGTCCATCTTAGCAGACGAAGTCCGGGCCTGTGTTTATGCGAGAATTCTGGTTGTCTTCAGCTCTCCCCCCAAGTTTCGCACAGAAGCCACGAAGCTCCCCAGAATCAGAAACACGACGGGCAGTCGCGCCTTCCGGCCACGACGCCCGTCGCGTTAGTCGGGGCAACCTCCGCAATTGGCGGTGGAAGAGGTTTGCTGGACCCTAGTCTCAAGGGGGGTGGCCTTCGCTTCCCCGACCCAACGCTCGAAGGCGCCTCCGACGGGGGTTAAGACGTTTAGGCCTCCCAGGGCTCAGCTCAACGGGTCGCGCAAATTGATTCTTCCGTATCGCACAATGCAGGGGTTGATCCGTTCAACCCTATCTGTCTGCTACACAAGTATACCCCATGTATCGGCCAAAGCCGCGCCCTAAATCCAAAGCCACCAGACATTCACGCCGCGCCGACAACCTCCGGACATGCTGGACACGCCTAACCGACGGTCAGGCATTGGCTTACCAGACCATCGGCTCGCGCCCGGCATATCGCGACTCGTTGTCGCCCATCGATTCTGTCGGCGTCCCCCGCGTCAAACCGACTTTTCTCCGCCACGGGCCACTTGAACCACCGGCGAGTTTCCGGCATCATGGAGAATCGGCCGGACGCGGCGTGTGGCCGATCAGTCGGGGGCCCCAGTGGCGCGCCAGGACGGCCACGCCGCGACAGCGATCATGCCTGGGAAAGGAGATTGGTCATTTCCAGACTGCCAGCCCGACGGACGACAAACGGATTTGTGTCTCTCGGCCATCACCCCCGCTCAACTGCGGCGTTGCCGCCAATCACATGTGTGATCGCGCTATTGACAACGCTGGTCGGCTGCAACGGAACCACGCCCTCGGCCCATCTCGAGAACAAGGTGCCTTTGCCAGTACCGCAAGCCGGCAGCTTGGACACCCAACCCGAAGCCACGCCGCCGACCACGACTGCGGGGCCCGTCAAGCTGACCGGCGAAACGCTGATCCACCTGGCGTTCAACCACCAGCCCGAGATCATGTCCAGCTATCAGCAGTTCAAGGCCGAGGAAGCCCGCTACGACTTCTTCTACGCCTCGAACGACCAGCTCACGCCGCGGCTCACCACGGACAACACCTGGGAGGAATCGCGCACCACCGATGCCAAGATCGGCGAGCGCGTCGGCGAACGAGATCGCAGCCACAACGTCGAAATCGGCGTCGACAAGCAGTTCTTCGACACCACGCACGTCAGCATCGCCGGCGGCTACGAAACCACCACTGACGACGGCAACTTCGGCAACCACCCGTACGTAACCGCCAGCCTGCGCTATCCGCTGTGGGAGTCGCGCGAGAAACTCAAACGCACGAGCGAGGACATATTTCGCCAGAACGAGCTGAACGACGCCCAACTGAGCTACATCAACCAAGTGCGGTACAAACTCCAACAGGCCCAAAACAAGTTCTACTACGTCGTTGACACACGGGCCCGCCTGGCCGCCGCGCGCTGCTATCGAGATGATCTTGATGCCCTGCGCACACGGCTCACGGCCATCACCGATCGCGACGTCAGTGGCGACTTGAGCCGCGTGGAGGCCGACCTGGCGCGGGCCACGTCCGAGGCCCGCAATCTATCGGGCCTGTTCGAGATTCACCTGGCCCGGCTGAAGTACTCCTGCGGCCTGCCGTACGACGCCGAAGTTGAGCTGGCCGAGGAGCCATTCAACCCCTTCAGCGGGCTTTCGCACGAGCAGGTGCGCGACGCCAGCCTGGCCACCGATCCCGAGATCGCGACGCTCAATAACTCGATGCGCAACGCCGAGACCCAGCTCGATCTGGCGCGGCGTGGCAAGTGGGACGTGGCTCTACTGCTGGACGGGAAGACTGGTTTCCGCGGGCGCGAAGTCGAGGCCGGCAACACATCGTGGGAGGTGTCGGCCGGGCTGGCCATCAGCGCCGTCGACGCGCGCGTGACCGGAAGCCTCACACGCCAGGCACGGGCCAGCATACAGCGCTTCGGGCAGGCAATCGCGGCACGACGGAGTTTGATCTACGCCGACACGCTCGAACCGCTAGTACGAATTGACACTCTGGGAGCCAGCCGCGACCAGCTCCGCGAGAATATCGAGCGCTACATCGACGACTACGAGACCGGGCTGGACGAGTACTTCGCCGGCACGCTTGTCATCGACGACCTGCTCAGCCGCCGACGCACGATCTTCGATCAGCAGGTCAATGTCTCGTCTCTGACGGCGATGGTAGGATACAACGTGGCCGAGTTGTGCGCGGCGACGGGCAAGTACTTCGAGTTGCTGGGCACGCCGACCTGGCCGATTCCGCCCCGGGAAGAGACCTCGCGCGGAGGCTGAACCGAAAGCCGGCACGGCTCTTGCCACCCGCGCCGCGTGCTGTACACTAGCGCTCATGTTGTCGGGATTCGAGGAGATACGAAACGTGTCGGTCAGACGCCGCACATGACTGTACAGCGCGCGCGCCCTGGTTCAGGGCGTCACACTGACTACAGCATCACACGCATACGGTGCATCCCGCGCCGCTGGAGTCTTGCGCGCTCGTTGAGCACCCCCCTCCGCCTCAGCTTCCCGCATTCCACCAATCCACCATCATGTGGCACAGCTCGGTCTTCGGCCGCAGCTGAGTTGTGGCACAGGCTTCCAGCCTGTGATCACACCGGCAAGATGCCGCTGCCACACCTTACTCTGTCACAGTCTCCCACCGCGATGCGAGGTACTCCGTATGAAGAAACCCACTAGCTTCCTGGCCACTCTGGCGGGCATCATCGTAGTCGGCCTGCTCATCGGGACGGCGGCCGCCACGCTCCAGAAACTGGGTAACCCAGCCAACATGGGCGTCTGCGTGGCGTGCTTCACGCGCGACATCGCCGGGGCGCTCGGCATGCACCGCGCCGGCATCGTGCAGTACCTACGACCGGAAATCCCGGCGTTTTGCCTGGGAGCGTTCATCGCCGCCCTGGCTTTCCGAGAGTTCCGCCCGAGAACGGGTTCATCGCCCATCGTTCGCTTCATCCTGGGCATGTTCGCGATGATCGGCGCCCTGGTCTTCCTGGGATGTCCATGGCGAGCGATGTTGCGGCTGGCGGGCGGAGACTGGAACGCGATCGCCGGCATCATCGGACTGACCGTCGGGATCGCCATCGGCGTGCAGTTCCTCAGGCACGGGTTCAGCCTGGGACGCAGCTATCCCACGCGCGCCCTCACCGGTCTGGCGATGCCCTTCGTCATGCTAGTCCTGATGCTGCTCGCAATCTTCTACCCGCAATTCAGCACCGACCCGGACAAGCCAGCCGCTCTGTTCCGCAGCGCCACCGGCCCGGGCGCGATGTCGGCACCCGTCTGGCTCTCGATCGGCATCGGCCTGCTGATAGGATTCCTGGCCCAGCGCACACGCTTCTGCACCGTCGGCGGCCTGCGCGACGTCATTCTGATGCGCGACTTCCACCTACTCAGCGGCGTGCTCGCGTTCCTCGTGGCGGCCTTCGTCATGAACCAGGTCTACGGCCAATTCAAGCCGGGCTTCGAGGGTCAACCGGCCGCACACACCAACCAATGGCTCAACTTCGGCGGGATGGTACTGGCCGGGCTGTCGTTCACGCTGGCCGGCGGTTGCCCCGGACGACAGGTGTTCCTCACCGGCGAGGGCGACGCCGACGCGGCCGTCTTCGTATTCGGCATGCTCACCGGAGCGGCGGTAGCACACAACTTCATGATGGTCGCCACCGGACCCACGGCGACACCCATTGTGGTCATAGGGCTGATCGTCGTTATTGGAATCGGTATCATGGGCCGCGAGAAGCTGACCCCAGCGAGGTAATACAATGCCTGAGACAATCGACGCGCGGGGCCTGTCCTGCCCGCAACCTGTAATCCTCACACGCGACGCCCTGCAGAAGCCGGGCGCCGCCGATGTTGTAGTACTCGTCGACACCATGACGCAGGTGTACAACTGCACGCGCGCCGCCGAGAAACTCGGCTGGCAAGCTGAGTACGAACAAAACGACGACACATACGAACTGAAACTGACCAAGTAGCCCTGGCAGATCGGCTGATGATCTACTTCGATAACGCCGCCACATCCTGGCCCAAGCCCGACTGTGTCCCGCAAGCCATGCTGCGCTTCACAACCGCGGTCGGCGCCAACCCCGGCCGTAGCGGCCACCGCCTAGCCAACGAGGCCGAGCGTGTCCGCTTCTCAGCTCGCGAGGCCATCGCCACAATCGTCGGCGCATCCGACCCATTGCGCGTGGTCTTCACTCCCAACGGCACCACAGCCCTGAACCTGGCGATCCAGGGCCTTCTGCCGCCAGACGCGCACGTCGTAACCACCGGCATGGAACACAACGCCGTCATGCGGCCGTTACGTGCAATCGAGCAGCGCGGCGTGTCCATCTCAGTAGTGCCGTGTCAGCCCGACGGCACTCTCGATCCGGCCGACGTTGCGGGCCACATCCGCCGAAACACGCGGCTGATCGTGGTGAACCACGCCTCCAACGTGTGCGGCACCGTACTGCCGGTGCGCGAGATCGGGGCCATCGCGCGCGGGCATGGCATCCCCCTCTTGGTAGATGCCGCCCAGACCGCCGGCGTGTGGCCCATCGACATGCCGGCCGACAACATCGACTTGCTGGCCTTCACTGGACACAAGGGACTGCTCGGCCCGTCCGGCACCGGAGGACTCGTACTCGGCGCGAACTTCGACGCCGACCGCCTACCCCCACTGGTCCACGGCGGAACGGGCAGCTCGTC
>CAZUCH010000180.1:0-6571 GCA_964619045.1 uncultured Planctomycetales bacterium
CTACCTGGGCGCCATGCAGGCGGCGGCGAACTACGCCTGGGCCAACCGGCAGATCATGACGCACTTGGTCCGCGAGGTCTTCGCCAAGCACTTCGAGCGCCCCGCCGAGCGGCTGGGTATGCATCTGTTGTACGACGTAGCCCACAACATCGCCAAGCTTGAGCCTTATGAGGTCGGCGGCGAGCAGCGTATGCTGTGCGTACATCGCAAGGGTGCCACACGGGCCTTTCCGCCGGGCCACGCCGAGGTGCCGGAGCGCTATCGCGCCGTCGGTCAGCCGGTGCTGGTGCCGGGCGACATGGGGCGATCGAGTTGGATACTGGCAGGCCAGCCGGCGGCCATCGAGGAGACATTCGGAAGTTGCTGCCACGGAGCCGGACGCGTGATGTCGCGCGGAGCGGCGATCCGAGCGGCCCGCGGCCGGTCAATCCACAAGGAGCTATTGGCGCGCGGCGTTGTGGCGCGAGCAACGGGCGCCAAGGGTCTGGCCGAGGAGCAGCCGGAAGCCTACAAGGACGCCAACCAAGTCGCCGACGCGGTCCACACGGCCCGCATCAGCAAGAAGGTCGCTCGCCTGCGGCCGATCGGCGTAATTAAAGGCTGACCGGCCAAGCCCAAGCCCAAAATGAACTTATCCCCGTTTCTCGCCTCGGCAATTACCGGGGAGGCTTGTCAGAAGACCCCACAGAACAGAGAATGCCGATGCTCGGGACGGTTGCCGATCTGCGACATACACATTTGGACAAGGGGCAACGAGTGACTCGACTTGCGACCTGGCTCGTGGCGATCCTAATTGGATTGTGCTTTACATGCGGCTGCAACAACTCCCGTTATGGAATCTCGTACGACAACCGTCTGCCGCAGCTCAAACGGGTTGATCTCTGTTCACTGGGCGTCGAGGTGCAATCCCTGCATTCCGGAGGTGCCTTGGAGGCTCGACCCGACCTCGTGGAGCCCGCGCGAAACGGCGTGCTGGGCGCGATCAAGAAGTTGCTCGCTGAGAAGGGGTTTGAAGCCCAACTCAGTTCGTCAGCTGTCGAATATCCCCCCTCGGACGAGGTAGCGCCGCAGGCCTTGGCGCTGGCCCGTGCGGTCCAGGAGGAAATCATCATCCACCACTACGAGTATGGCAGTGCTCGCGTTATCGACTATCACCTGGGTCATGCTGCTCACGCGCTCGCCTCGGAGGATTCCGACGCCGCCTTGGGTTTCTATCTCAGGGCAGTGGTCCCGACTGGAAGTCGCCAGGGCCTTGCAGTCACGGCGGCGGTCATCGGAGTGATCACCGGCATTCATGTTCATGTGAAGACAAACGAAGTCGCATTGGTGTTGATGCTGGTTGATCGAGAGACCGGTGAGGTGCTCTGGTTCAACTGGCGTGTCGAGGAAATGGACATCCGCAGCGAACGGGGTTTGCGAAAGCTCGTGGAACGAACGTCGAAGTTCCTGCTCGAACCGCGTAAGCAATGAGGACCATAGCCATGCGCAAACTGGTGATCAGATCTATCGGCGCGATATGCCTGATGCTGACGCTGGGTTGCTCTCAGCGCGTAACGCCAATCGGTCCTGGATACATCTTTGAGCCGAACAAGGACGAGAGACGGCTGTGGCAGACGAGCGAATTGCAGGCTGCGGCGTTGGCGGAGAGCGGCGCACGCTACCGTGACCCTGAACTCGGTGAGTACATTCGGTCGGTCTTGCTTCGAGTGATCGGCAACAACCCACTAGGCTACGCCCCGCTGTCGCTTGACGTGTATGTCCTCGACTCGTCGGCCGTGAACGCCTTCGCTCTGCCTGACGGTTCGATCTTCCTCCATACCGCGATCCTCGGCCGGATTCGAAACGAATCGCAATTGGCGATGCTTCTCGGACACGAGATCACGCATGCCACGCACCGGCATACACACCTCGAATGCGAGCACACGTACGCCCAAAGCGGGGCGGCAGGCTATCTTGCGGTGCTATCATCGCTAGGCGGCGCTAATATTCAGAATATTGTCGGGGGACTGAGCGGCCTCATAGCGCAGGCCTCGGTTAGCGGTTACAGCCGAGACAAGGAGGAGGAGGCGGACAAGGTCGGGTTGACACTGATCGCGCAGGCGGGTTACGACCCGCGCGCGGGAGCCGAGATGTTTCAGCGTATGTTGGACGCCACGGAGAAGAAGGACCGAGGGTGGCATTTCCTATACGCTACACACCCAAAGATGAAGGACCGGGTCACGAGTTGCCGGAAGCTGATCGAACGGATGCCGCCCGAGGTACTTGCAAGTGCCAAGGAGGCCGGGCAGGACCGTTACGTGGCCATGGCGCGGGACTTGATCTATCAGGAAGCCGAAACCCACGTCGTTCAGGGCAAGTACGACCTCGCGGAGGAAACGCTGAAGTTCATGGGCGAAGCGCGTCCCGATGACGCCGAGGCGTTCGCTCGACTCGGGGATCTGCATCGCGTGCGGCTGGAACCAGGCGACAAGGCGCGTGCTCGCGCCGCATACGCTGACGCTCTGGAGCGTGATCCAGAGAATCTAACGGCTCATCGGGGCCTGGGTCTACTGTGCATGAAGGCCGGAGAGAGGGAGAAGGCGCTCAATCACCTTCAGTTCTATGCCGACAACGCCGTCAACGCACCCGACGTCGCGTACATCCACCAGTACATCGAACAACAGTTAAACGAGAACTGAGATGATCACCATTTCAAAACGAAGGTCGCTCTGGTGCGCGGCACTGATGTGTCTGTCGACCACCCTCGTCGGCTGTTCCACCTATTCGCGCGTTGGCCAGTCTTTCCGTCACCACCAGACGAAGTTGGTGGTCACGTTGCCGGAGGGCTGGCTGCGGTTCAATCCTGCGCGGCCCACGTTGTCGATGACACACAACGGTCTGCGACTTGAACGAATCGACGTGATGGTAACGCAGATGGGAAAGAAGCTGGCGGGCACCAAGCGTGTTTACCGGCCAGGCATGCTTCCACACGAAGTCGCCGAACTCTCGCTAGGGTTAATCGAAGCCGACGAGACCACGAAGAACTTCAACATCAAGGACATTCAGCTGGGATCAGTTGCTGGACACGAAGGGTACAGAGCAGAGGCAGCCTTCGTGGACCAACAGGGACTCGCCAAGCGGCTCAGGCTCCACGGCGTGGTGATTGGGGAGCACGTGTGCGAGTTCCGATACGTCGCGGCAGAGCACGTCTACTTCGACAGGTACGCGCCGGCTTTCGAGACACTTGTGACATCGGCGCGCGTGGAGACGCCGTAACCTCATCGGTCATACGGTACAGAAGGGCCGGAGCGAAAAAGGGGATAAGTACACTTGTTGGTGGACCCCACATCCCGACGCGCCCACCTCCAAATGGCCAGCCTCAATCCCCAGTCGTCAATCCGCAATCGTCAATCGTCAATCCGCAATCGCCAATCCTCACTCAGCTTCCGGCCGGCTCCAGCGCGGGCGGGTAGACGGTGCGGATGGCCGTTAGAATCGTGCGGGTGGCCGGTGACTTGTTGAGCGTGTAGAAGTGGATGCCAGGCGCGCCACGCTGGAGTAACTCGACACACTGCGCCGTCGCGTGCGCCACGCCCAGCGATAGTACCGCGTGGGGATCGTCCCGCAAACGGCGCAACTCGCTCAGCAACGGCTCGGGAATCGTCGCTCCACACATCTTCGTAAAACGCTCGATCTGGCCCACGTTGGTGATCGGCATGATGCCCGGGATGATCGGAACGCCGATGCCCGCCGCACGAGCCTTGCCGATGAAGTCGAAGTACCGCCGGTTGTCGAAGAAGAGCTGGGTCACGAGGAACTCGCAGCCGGCGGCAACCTTGTGCTTGAGGTGCAGCAGATCGGCCTCGATGTTGGGCGACTCGGGGTGCCCCTCCGGATAACAGGCCCCGCCCAGACAGAAGTTGAAGTAGCGATGGGCCATCGCCGCCAACTCACTGGCATGAGCAAGACCCTCGGGGTGCGGCTCGAACGCGTCGGCTCCCGCGGGCGGGTCGCCGCGCAGCGTGAGCACGTTTTCGACGCCGGCCTCGTCCAGGCCTTCCAGAACACCCAGAAGCTGCGAGCGCGAGGCCCCGGCGCACGTCAGGTGGGCCATGGCCTCGATGCCGTAGTCCTCGCGCATGCTCGCGACCAGCTCGATGGTCTTACGGCGTGTGCCGCCGGCGGCCCCGTAGGTGACCGACACGTAGGTGGGGCGCAGCTCCCGTAGGGTTCCGATCGTGGCGCGCAACTGCTCAAAGCCGGCTTCATCCCGAGGTGGGAAGAACTCGAACGAGAAGCTCGGGCGTCCGGTGGTCAGAAGTTCGCGAATCCTCATCGCGGGTAATCCTCGATGGCTCGGGACGTGCGTCCTGCGCGGCTTGCATGACTCGGCAAGTGCGGCTTGCAGCACTGGCTCCGGCTGCTATTATGGCGAAGTTGCGGGCTTCGCCTAGCCCGACTTGTACAGTGGATCGGGTTTTGTGCGGCCCAACGGTGTCGAGGGATAGATACTATGAAGGTTCTGGTTGTCGTTCGTCAGGTTCCGGATTCGACCACGAGCATCAAAATCCGGCCCGACGGGCAGGATATCGAACGAACCGGCGTCAAGATGGTCGTGAACCCGTTCGACGAGTTCGCGATCGAACAGGGCGTCGTGCTCAAGGAGAAACGCTCGGACGTCGAAACCGCTACCGCCCTGATCGTGGGCCCGGCCAAGGCCGCCGAGGCGCTGCGGACGGCCCTGGCGGTAGGCTGCGACGCCGGCATCCACATTCAGGACGAGGCATTCAACGGCCTGGACGAGCTCCAGACCGCTGCTCTGATAGCCGCCGTGATCAAGGATGGCGGCTACGACCTGATTCTGATGGGCAAGCAGGAGATCGACCTGGACAGCGGCCAACTGGGGCCGGCGCTGGCCGAGGCGCTGGACGTGCCGCACGTCGGAGCCGTGGTCGACCTCCAGATGGCCGACGACGGCAAATCCATGGTCGTCCGGCGGCGGATCGAGGGGGCCGAGGAAGTCGTCGAGCTGCCGCTGCCGGCCCTGCTCACCTGCGATAAGGGGCTCTGCGAAATGCGGTATCCGTCGCTGCCCAACCTGATGAAGGCCAAGAAGAAACCCGTTCAGGCTGTCGGCGCCGGTGATGTGGCGAACTTGGCCGCGATTACCGGGAACGTGGGCGGCACAGCGCTGCACGACTTCCAGCCGCCGCCCGAGCGCCCGCCCGGCAAGCTCATCGACGGCGAGCCCGAGGAGGCCGCCAAGGAGCTGGTCCGCCTGCTCCGCGAGGAAGCGAAGGTTATCTAGAGCCTGACCAGGACTTGTGGCACAGGCTGGAAGCCTGTGACAACACCGGCAAGATGCCGGTGCCACACTTTGCCGGTGCCACACTTGAGAATGTGAACTAGGTCAACACGGCCCCGACGGGCCGTTAAACGGCGAGAAACACAATGACCAACGACGTACTTATCTTCGCCGAGCAGCGTGATGATCGGCTCCATCCGGTCGCTCCGCAGCTCGTCACCCCCGCTAAGGAACTCGCGGCTAAGACCGGCGGCCAAGTCATCGCCTGCGTAATCGGCGATTCCGTCGACGCCGCCGCGGCTGCCATCGACCAGGCCGGCGTCAACTCCATTATCACCGTGAGCGACCCCGCCCTCCGGATGTACTCCGCGCTGCGTTACCGCACCGCTCTGGCAGCCGTCATGGACAAGGTCCAGCCGCGGGTCGTGCTGCTGGCCGCGACCTTCATGGGCCGTGATCTGGCCCCGCGCGTGGCGTTCAAGACTCAGGCCGCCGTGGCCACCGACGTGATCGAGCTAAAGATCAACGACGACGGCGCGCTCGACATCCGCCGACCGGTCTACAACGGCAAGGCGCTCTGCAACGTCGCGTTCCCGAAGGATCGCCCGGCCATAGCCACCGTTCGACCGAACGCATTCGCGGCCGCCACCGGCGGGGGCGGTGCTCAGCGCGAGGCACTACCGTTCACGGCGGGCGCCGGCGATGAGCGCATCACCATCAAGGAGATCGCCAAGGCCGGCGGCGACATCAAGGACGTTGCCGAGGCCGACACGATCGTATCCGGCGGACGGGCGCTCAAGAACGAGGACAACTTCAAGATCATATTCGATCTGGCCAATGAGCTGGACGCCGCCGTCGGTGCCTCGCGTGCCGCGTGCGACGCGGGCTACCAGCCGCACAGCCGGCAGGTCGGCCTCACGGGCAAGACGGTCACGCCGGTGTTGTATATTGCATGTGGCATCAGCGGCGCGATTCAGCACCTGGCCGGGATGCGTGGCAGCAAGTGCATCGTGGCGGTCAACACCGACAAGGAAGCCCCGATCTTCAAGATCGCCGACTACGGCATCGTGGGCGACCTGTTCAAGGTCGTGCCTGCACTGACGGCGGAGATTCAGCGGATCAAGGGGTAGCGCCCCAACCGACTCACCGATACTACGAGCCCCGGACAGCATCGTTCGGGGCTCGTTTTGTGTGTGTCGTCCGCAAGTCAGGGGCTGGACGCCGGCGGGCCAAGCTCGATTCGCCAGATCGGCTCGCTGCGGTCCACACGTAGCGGGGGACGCACCA